>CAZXHW010000022.1:0-21817 GCA_964639915.1 uncultured Heliomicrobium sp. | reverse complement strand
CTGCATTTTCTGGCCCTTGGGGATTGGCGGCACGCCAGCCAGCGGAGCTTCATCAGAATTCGACATCACGCCATCCTGAAACACATTGATGACCGTTGCTCGCCTTGGCAGCTCCGTCGTGTTAGCGTAAGAACCGTGCATCGTCCGGGCGTGATGAAACGAACATTCGCCTTTTTTCAGTTCGATGGCGACGGGCTGAAACTTCTCCTTCAGTTCATCGGGCAAAATATCGCGCACCGAATCCATATCGCCGGTCAATCCTGTGACCGGCAAATCCGGCCAAAGATGACTGCCGGGCACATAATTCACGCAGCCATTTTCCCGCGTCGAATCATCCAGTCCGACCCAGCAGGTCAGATGCCGCAGCGGAGTCGTCCGCGTCCAATACGAGTAATCCTGATGCCAGGCGACTACGCCGCCGTGCTTGGCCGGTTTGCAGAAAAGCTGGTCGTGCCAAAACCGCACCGCTCCGCCAAGCAGTTGCGAAGCCGGAACCACAAACGCCGGATGCCACAAAATGTCGTGAAAGCCCGGCTGGATGCGCCAGGCTCCCAGCGCGTGAAAAAGAACTTTTGCAGGATCGAGCGATTCGTTGGAATGATATTCGTAAAACAGTTCATGGCTTTCACCAGCCGGATTCATCAAATCAGTCAACTGTTCGCGCAACGCTTCGACCTGGCCATCGCTCAAAATCCGAACGCCAGCCAGATAGCCATTCTCGTGAAAGAACCGCACCTGCTCATCGCTTAGCTTGTACTGCTCCCAAGCCTCGGTATCAGTTGACAGTGAAAACAAATCGCTAATCGGTTGATGGTAAATGGACAAATCAGTGTTGCTCATCATTAGGCCCACGATAATTCAACAGGTTTTCCTGTCCGTGCGGATTCATAAGCTGCCATCGCGACAACGAAGGAATTACGCGCTTCGCGAATGTTGGACACCGTCGGTAAGCCGCTTTCCAAACAGTCAATCACGTGGCCGAGCGGTTGCGGCACAGCAGGCGCCAGAATTTCCTGTGATTGACGTTCGTAAACCCAATCCTTTGCGCCCGCAGCCAGCACGGCAAAGCCCGGTTCGCGGAACCACGTATGAATCATCTCGCCACGCGAGCCGATGATTTCCGTACGCAATACGCTGTTGTGTTTTGGCGAGGGTTTGGTAATTTGCGGCGAATTGATCGTCCAGGCTCCTTCGAGCGTCGCGATCACACCATTGGCAAAGGTGAAGGTTGCCATTCCCCAATCTTCGACTTCGATGTCTTTGTGAACCAGATTGGCCGTTTTGGCTTCCACACGAACAATTTCACTGTCCGTCATCCAACGGAAAAAATCTATCCAGTAAATGCCTTCGTCAATGAATGCGCCGCCCGGCACCTTTTTTGGATCAACAAACCAGCCGGGCTGGCCGGAATGAAACCAGTCTTCGGCAATAGACCAGCGGCAGGTTTGATGCAGCAGAACGATTTCGCCAATTTCTCCCTGAGCAATTCGCGCTTTCCAATCCTTGGCGATCAACCGCCTGTGACTCTGAAACGGCATGCACAGAACTTTGGATGACTCCACCGCTTCGACCATTTGGTCAGCCTGTTCAACCGTCATCGCCATCGGCTTGCCCAGCAAAATATGCTTGCCCGTTTGCGCCGCGCGAATCGTCAACTCCGGAATCTCTGCCACTGGGGCCGCGATCAAAACAATATCCACATCTTTGCGCTGCAGAACACTTTCGTAATCCTCGTGTGCTTCGATGCGAAACGTGCTCGCGAACTCATCCAGTTGCGCTCGATTGTGCCAAGCCACCGCCACCAGCTTCGCCTTCGAATATTCCGGCAGCGCCCGCGCCAAGTTATACGCCGAATACCAATGCCCCAAACCCAGAATGGCAACGCGCCATTGTTCAGCCATCGTCTGTTTCTCCTTGTTCAATCTTTGGAAATTTTGTGAATCCGTGAATTGCCAAGATAGCTGATTTCGGCGTTAGACGGGAGTGGCATTCAGGACAAGACTAGAATGGATTCAAAAGGATCGTTTTCTAACGCAAGGATGTCTTGTTTGTGGTGCGTGAGAAGATCAACGAGGTCGTCACGAGTACAGTTGCCGATTCTCAACCAGACAAGTTTCGGCGGGCTTCCGAACAGCAGAGTACGTTGGTAGAAATCTGAATCCTTTGAAACGATAGTGAAGCCATTTAAGCGAGCATATTCCCAAATGACTTTGTCCGTTGCTCCTTTCAGCCCGCATTCACGCAAATGTTGGCTGCCAGGAAAGTGAGTGGCTAAAAGTCGTGACAAAATGGGAGAAAGGTTTTCGTCAAAGAGCAGCTTCATAAGGAACAACCGCTAGCCTACGCTCTCGCTCACCGGCAAAGGCGAAACAGGCTTGGATGTCTTCAGCCGTCAGATCAGGAAAATCATCAAGAATCTCAGCGATGCTCATTCCTCCACCTAGATAATCGAAGACATCAGCAACAGCGATTCGCGTACCGCGAATGCACGGTTTGCCGCTGCGAATTTCCGGGTCAATTGTAATGCGATCTCTGTAATTCATAGGCGAAGTCTATTCTCTCATTTGGTTGAGTTCAACGAGTCTTGGTGAAGTCCAAAATCTGCAACGCTTGCTCGCGGACAACAGTAGGAAAGTTTTCCAGAAACTCATCCAGCGTCTGGCCTACCTTCAGGTTGTTGATCAAGGCGTCAATCGGAGCCCGCGTGCCAGGAAAAATCGCCGTGCCGCTGATTACTTCTGGATTAATTGTGATCGGCAATTTGGCAAGGTCTTTATCTTCAATTACAAGCATTATGATTCTCCTTTCCCGAAAGCCTACTAGGAATGTAACCCGTCCAAAAGTCTTGGGCAATGCTACCATCCGGTTGACCATGTCTTTCTGACTCTCCGATAATCCGCTTATGCCAAACAAAAAACGCCTTTTTCTGATTGATGGAATGTCGAACATCTTCCGCTCCTATTACGCCATTCGTGGGTTGTCGAACTCGAAGGGGTTGGCGACCAATGCGGTGTATGGCTTCACGATGACGCTGCGAAAGATGATTGCCGAACACAAACCCGATTATCTGGGTGTTGTGCTCGATTCCAAAGAGATAACCTTCCGACGCGAAAAGTACGAAGCGTACAAATCCAACCGGCCTGATATGCCGGAAGATTTGGCGCAACAGCTTCCCTACATTGATCGCGTTTGCGCCGCGTTGCGCGTTCCAGTTATCAAAATGCCAAAGTACGAAGCCGACGACATTCTGGGCACGCTGGCCAGACAAGCGACCGCGGAAGGCTTGCAAACCGTGATCGTCACCAACGACAAAGACCTGGCTCAATTGATTCACGACCCAGACGTGGTGATGTTGCGTGTGGAAAAGAACCTGGGCGAAACCTTTCTGGACGAAGCAGGCGTCAAAGCCAAATTCGGTGTGCGCGCAGATCAGATTGTGGATTGGCTGGGATTGATGGGCGATCCGGTGGATTGCATTCCGGGCGCTCCGGGTATTGGCGAAAAAGGCGCGGTCGGCTTGTTGGAACAGTTCGACAACATCGAAAACGCGCTGGCTGGCTGGGAACAAGTCAAACGAAAAACCTACCGCGAATCATTGCGCGACAACGCCGAGCAGATTCGTTTGTCGCGTGAACTGGCAACAGTAGATGTCAATGTGCCGGTCACCCTGGACTTGAAAGGGCTGATTTACGAAGAGCCGGATTATCAACTGGCACACGAACTGTTTTCAGAACTTGAGTTCGCCACCCTGACGCGCGAATTTGCCAAAGGCGCGGTCGAAGGCGAAAAGGCCGAAACCAAAGCTGCCGACCAACCTGACACGCGATACGAACGAATTTCCACAGTGAAAGAGTTGGACAAGCTGGTCAAAACGCTGACGGATGTCGGCAGGTTTAGTTTTGAATTGTGCATTGGCACAGATGGAGTCTTGAATGGCGTGGCGTTTTCCAGCGAGGCGAATTCTGCGACGCATTTTGATTTAGGCACCTGCGACGATTGCGACAAAGCCATCAAGATGCTGAAAGAGCTTTTTGGCAATCGTTCGATTGAAAAAGCAACCTTCGATTTGAAACGCGCAATTCACCTGCTGTCTCAGCGGGGAATAACTATTGAAACAGCTACGGATGATGCGCTGCTGCAAGGGTATTTGCTGGATTCCGAACGATCCAAATACGAAATTTCTGCGCTTGCCAACGAACATCTGGGCGGGTACGGCTTGGCAAAAGACCAGGATACGACTGCGCAATGCGCCGAACTGGTTGGGCGATTGGCCGACGCGATGAACCTAAAAATCGCCGACGACAAAATCCAGTTCGACTTTCAGGAACAGACGCTGGATTACGTGTACCAGCAAATCGAAATGCCGCTGGTTCCCCTGCTGTATGAAATTGAGCAGGCGGGCTTTCGCGTGGATACAGATGTGCTGGCAAAACTTTCAGTCGAAATGGCGCAGGAAATTGAACGGCTTTCGCAGAAGATTTACACGGAAGCCGGACGTGAGTTCAATATCGGTTCGCCGCAACAGCTTGGCGAAGTGTTTGAAGAACTGAACTATGAAGTTTCCAAACGAACGGCAACGGGACAAATTGCCACCAGCCGCGATGTGCTGGACGAACTGGCGTTGAAATACGAACTGCCGAAACTGGTGATAGATCACCGCGAACTATCGAAACTGAAAAGCACTTATGTTGATGCCTTCCCTTCTCTGATCCATCCTGCGGACGGACGGATTCACACGACACTGAATCAGACTATTGCGGCGACTGGGCGAATTTCTTCGACCGATCCAAACCTGCAAAACATTCCGATTCGAACGGAAATGGGCCGCCGCATCCGCCGTGCCTTCATTCCAGCGGATGGCTGCGTGCTCATGTCGGCGGATTATTCGCAGATCGAATTGCGTTTGCTGGCACACATCACCAAAGACCCTGTTATGCTGGACGCGTTCAGCAAAAACGAAGACATCCACGAACGCACCGCTCGCGAAGTTTTCGGAGCCAAAACCGCAGAAGAACTGAAAGAAAAACGCCGCGTGGCCAAAATCGTCAACTTCGGCATCGCTTACGTCATCGGGCCGTTTGGCTTGGCGCAGCGTGTCGGCATCAATCGAACAGAAGCCAGAAAAGTCATTGACGATTGGTACCGCACCTACGCCAACGTCAAAAAGTACATGGACGAATTGCCCGAACAGGCGCGCGGCGCGGGCAATGTGGTGCGCTCAATCTTTGGCCGATTGCGGCGCATGAACGATCTGGCCAGCAAAGGAGCCGCTCGCGCTCGTGCTGAACGCGAAGCCGTCAACATGCCGATGCAAGGTTCGGCTTCGGACATCGTCAAATTGGCCATGCTTCACGTTTGGCAAGCGCTGAAAAAAGAAAAGCTGAGCGCCAAAATGATTCTGCAGGTTCACGACGAACTGGTTTTTGAAGTGCCGAAAAAAGAACTGAAGCAAACCTGCGAAGTCGTCAAAACGGCAATGGAAAATGCGGTCAAGCTGGCTGTTCCGTTGCCGGTAGAACTTGGCAGCGGCGAAAACTGGATGGACGCGAAGCCATAAAAACATCTTCCACGAAGGCACACGAAGTTCCACGAAGAAAACCAGAGAAGCAATTTTCTTATGTAAAGTTCGTCAGAGAAAACGTCCCTAAGGAAACTGCAAATGAAAAAGCTGTTTGCGATTGTTTTGATGCTGGCGTGGTCGGTGACGGCGGTTGCTCAGAAAGCGCCGACTCAGGATTATCTGGTGTACGTGCTTTCAGAATCCGCCGACAAGATTTCGTTGATTCGCTTTGGCCCCGGCGGAGCGAAAGTCGAGCGCGAATTCACGACTGGCGTGATGGAGCCGGACATTGACGGTCCGCACGGCATCGCGTTTTCCCCAGACAAGCAGAATTTTTACGTTTCGCTCGCACACGGACGTCCTTTCGGAACGGTTTGGAAGTATTCAGCAAGCGAGGAAGTCTTGAAAAAAGTCACGCTCGGCAACTTCCCGGCCACAATGGACGTTTCGCCGGATGGAAGTTTTTTGTACGTCGTCAACTTCAATTTGCACGGCGACATGGTTCCGTCATCGGTGTCTGTGGTGCTGACCGACGAGATGCAGGAAATCGCCCGCATCCCGACTTGTACGATGCCGCACGGTTCACGCTTCAATCCGGCGGGGACAAAACATTATTCAGCTTGCATGATGGACGATATGCTGGTGGAAATTGACACTTCGACATTGAAAGCTTCGCGGCATTTCATTCTCACCAAAGGCAAAGAAGCCGGGATGAACGGCTCACCACAGATGCACGCCGCCAAATCCCATGCTGGCCACGATTCAGGCGGTCACGGTCTGGAAGCTCCCAAACCGGGCGATGTAGGTTGTTCTCCAACCTGGGCGCAACCATCGGCTGACGGATCAAAGATTTTTGTGGCTTGCAACAAGTCTTCAGAAATTGTCGAAGTGGGCGCCAAAACTTGGCAAGTGACTCGGCGCATCGAAGCGGGGCCTGGCGTTTACAATCTGGCGGTAACAAAAGACGGCTCTAAACTGATTGCCACGAACAAACGTGGGCCATCCGTTTCGGTTTATGACGTAAAGTCCGGCAAAGAGTTAGCGCGCATTCCGACCAAACGCAAAGTCGTTCATGGCGCAGTCGTCTCCCCCGACAACCGGTATGCGTTTATCTCGGTCGAAGGCATCGGAACCGAACCCGGCACGGTCGAAATCATTGACCTGGAAGCGTTGAAAACCGTTGCGCTTGTGGAAGTCGCCCCGCAAGCGGCAGGAATTGATTTTCTGAAAACTGAAGCCGTGAAACGATGATGCACGCTACCCCAGCATGTTCTCAATCGCGCTCATCACCTGAGCCACGCTGATCGAACGAATGCACTCCGGCTCGTCAAATGCTTCGCACTTATACATAGAGCACGGATTGCAGGCGAACGGGTTCTGCACCAATTCTGAAGGCGCTCGCCACGGGCTCCAGCGAACCGAACTCGCCGGCCCAAACATGACGACCAACGGAGTTTTCACCGCAGCGGCAATATGCGCCGGGCCGCTGTCGTTGCCGACGAATAATTTTGCTCCGGCAATTACCGCGACCAGTTCTCCGATGCTCAGCGAACCCAAGCTGGCCAGTTTTCGCTTTGTCGCTTTCTGAACTGCCTGCATTTGCGCTCGCTGTTCGTCAGTGGGCGCTCCGGTCATCGCGATTTGAAATCCCCGCTCGCTTAGTGCTTCGGCGACTTCTGCAAACCGCTCCGGCATCCATCGCTTGGTGTAAAACTCGTTGGTAGGGGCCAATATGGCATAAGGTTTGGTTGGATCAATGCTGGAAGCAATCAACTTTGCCGTGGCGGTTTCCTTCATTTCGGGAACTACTTGCAAATGCGTCGGAGCAGGGTGATCCCCCGGCAATCCCAACCATTGAAATTCCGCGAACTGATTTTCGACCGTATGAAGTTTCTGGCTAATTCCAGGCTGCTTCAAAATATCGTCAACGGATGGAATTCGCAGGTTGTAAGCATAGCCATTGCGGAAATGCGCCGGAGCGACGCGGTGTCTGGCTCCGCTGGCAAACGTGATTTGAGCGCTTGTTGGCCCGCCGTGGAGGTTGATGACAGCAGTGAACTTTCTGTCGCGGATGTCTTTAATGACACCCAGCCGCGCAGAAAATGAACTGCGTTTGTCGCCGCTTCCGCGAGGCAAAGGGATCGCTTCTATATCCGAATCAGCTGCAATTAAATCGGTATAAATTGCTTCTACTAGCGCAACAATCTTCAGGTCCGGGCGAAACTGCTTAAGCGCTCGTAGATTGGCCGTATCCAGGACAGCTTCACCCAGGTTTCGAAGCCGTATAAAAAGCAGGCTCGAATTCTCCGGAAGTTGTTGAAACAGTGGCGTTGGCATCAAGGCAGGAATAGGACGACTCAAGCTTCAACAACGTTTTCGATGGTCGCCTCTTCAATGATCATAATGGGTATTTCATCACGGATAGGATAGACGCGATGACAGGTTTCACACTTCAGGCCACTGCCATCAGCTTTTAACTCGACTTTGGATTTGCAGAATGGACAACGCAGGATTGCCAAAAAATCGGGATTTACACTCATAGGGAATTTTTCTTTGCAGAAACTCATTGCAAGGTTATTAACGGTCGTCATTCTAGTAAGGCTGCTAGAAGGTGTCAAAGCTGGGTAGCTGAAAGACCATTGTCCGATCTGCTAAATTGCAGTTTGCGGGGATTTTGAGAGATTAACCAAAAAGAACGTGCGAAAAATTCATCCCCTGTGCTAGACTGCTTTCCGAACTTAGCTTCACCATTTGACTCGTTACCCCAGATAAGGTCTTCCGCCCCCATCCTCGATCGTGGGCATTCAGCGTCCTGGTCGTCAGCGAAAGAAGCTTTGGAGTCAATAATTACCTGAACGTCATCGGCATTTTTATGGGTTGGCGTTTTAATTACAGCCTTCGCTGTCAACACATTTTCAATTTTTTGAATTTTAGAACTCAACTATAGATTGGTTGGGTGTAGGAATAGAGAGGTGAGATATGAAAGCCAAATTGATCAAGAAAGATTCGCCATTGCAGGAGCAATTGAAACAATCACGCAAGAATAGAAAGCTCAGAAAGAAAACCACGAATCCGGCTCGGACTGCCATTGAAATCACAACCGACTGGTTAAAAAGTAAGCGCGAAGAAACTGGTAGCGCACGTGAAGCCTTTGCTTCATTGTTCACGAACACGGATCCACAGTCGGCCTGAACTTTTGGATAAAGCCTGCTACCTCCCCCTTATCAGCTAAAGATTTCCATCAAATTCCCAAAGAATAGCCGCTCAAACCTAGCCGTTTGAACAAAACATTTCCAACAAAGCAAAAGGGTTTTCCTCTTGTTGATACCAACAAGAACTGAATCCCTTTGTGCCTAGCCACATCTCAGCTACAATCTGCGCCTCGCATTGGTTCATCCAATTTTCAAACTTAATTCGAGTATCAAAACTGCGGAGGAGCATGTAATGAGTAGTCTGCAACCGAAGAAAGAGCACAAATTTACCTTTGGGCTTTGGACTGTTGGCAATCCCGGAAGGGATCCGTTTGGCGAACCGACTCGCCAACCAATTTCACCCGTCACAATCGTTAAGCGACTGGCGGAATTGGGCGCTTACGGAGTCAATTTTCACGATAACGATCTAGTACCGATTGACGCGACTGCAACCGAACGCGACAAGATTGTCAGTGATTTCAAAAACGCGCTTAGTGACACGGGAATGGTTGTGCCAATGGCAACAACCAATTTGTTTGGCGATCCCGTTTTCAAAGACGGCGCATTTACTTCAAGCGATCCGAGAGTTCGTTTATACGCCATTCAGAAAACGATGCGTTCGATGGACTTGGGTGCTGAAGTCGGTGCCAAGATTTACGTTTTCTGGGGTGGCCGCGAGGGCGCGGAAGTTGATGCCGCCAAAGACGCGCGCGAAGGCATCAAATGGTTCCGCGAAGCGATCAACTTTTTATGTGAATATTCCATTTCGCAAGGTTATGACTACAAGTTTGCGATGGAAGCCAAGCCGAACGAGCCGCGCGGCGATATTTACTTCCCTTCCACTGGTTCATATTTGGGATTTATCAACACGCTTGATCATCCGGAAATGGTCGGCGTTAACCCAGAAGTTGGCCACGAACACATGGCGGGGCTGAACTTTTACCATGTGGTTTCTCAGGCCATCGAAATGGGCAAGCTCTTTCACATTGACCTGAACGACCAGAAAGGCTGCCGCTTCGATCAGGATTTGCGCTTCGGCTCCGAATCCCTAAAGGGCATGTTCTTCCTGGTCAAACTGCTGGAAGAAGCCTACGACGGGCCACGTCACTTCGACGCTCATGCCTATCGCAGCGAAGACGAGGAAGGCGTTTGGGATTTTGCCGCTGGTTGTATGCGGACTTATCTGATCCTGAAAGAGAAGGCCCAGCAGTTTAATGACGACCCAGACATTCAATCGCTGCTGGCTGAAATCAAATCTTCGGACCCGAATTTTGAAACAATCCCAGTACAATTCACGCCGGAGCGCGCCAAGCAAATCAAGGAATTGAACCTTGATCGCGCCGCGCTGTCGCGCAAGCGGCTACCTTACGAAAAGCTGGATCAACTGGTCGTTGACCTGCTGCTCGGCATTCGATAACCAAAACAAATGCTCAAGCTTCTGCCTCTGGCGTCGTTTCTGCCAAGCTGAAGCTTGAGCCATAAACAGTTCTCTTTTCCTTCCTTGAATGAAGTATCGAAAATTTAATCACTTGGATTTTGCCTGCGCTGAAGTCGGATTGGGTTGCTGGCAACTTGGCGGCAACGACTGGGGCGATGTCTCAGAAAAACAGGCGTTCGACATTTTGGGCAAGGCCGTTGAACGCGGCATCAACTTTTTCGACACCGCAGACGTGTACGGCGATGGACGAAGCGAAACGCTGATTGGCAACTTTCTGAAATCAGCGAAAGCCGACGTTTTTATTGCGACCAAACTCGGTCGCCGTCATATTTATCCCGACAATTACACTGAAGAAACGATTCGCGGAGCGACGGAAGAATCGCTTCGGCGACTACAAGTTGAGGCTCTGGACCTGACTCAACTTCACTGCATTCCAACAGAAGTTATGCGTCAAGGCGAAATCTTCAATTGGCTGAGAAAGCTAAAAACCGAAGGCAAAATCAAAGGCTTCGGCGCCAGCGTTGAATCAATGGAGGAAGCTCTCATTTGCGTGAAGCAAGAAGGGTTAAGCTCGCTTCAAATTATCTTCAACATCTTCCGGCAAAAACCGATTGCGGAGTTGTTTGAACAGGCAAAAGCCAAATCTGTCGCATTGATTGTTCGGCTGCCGCTGGCCAGCGGCTTGCTGGGCGGAAAGCTGACAAAGCAATCAAACTTCCCTGCCAACGATCACCGCAACTACAACCGCGACGGTCAATTTTTCAATGTCGGAGAGACGTTTGCCGGACTTCCCTATGAAATCGGTGTTGAATTGGCTGAAGAGCTTCGTCCGCTTGTGCCTGCAGGAATGACAATGGCGCAATGGGCAATGCGTTGGATTCTGGATTTCGATGCCGTGACTGTGATCATTCCTGGCGCAACGAAAACCCAGCAAGTGATTGACAATACGGCAGTATCCGGCTTGCCACCTCTTGGCGAAGAAGCACATCATCGGCTTCAAACTTTCTATAACCAGAAAGTCGCGCAACATATTCGCGGTCCGTATTAGACGCACGACCATCAACTTTCAACGATTCGGACAAGGTTTATGACACCCACTCCTCCGCCCCAACCGCCTGTTACCAAAAAAGAGATCTTCGGCTGGTGTATGTACGATGTCGCGGACTCTGCATTCACAACAGTCATTGTTACAGCGCTTTACGCGCTTTACTTCGGCACCGTTGTGGTCGGAGATCCTAATCAGGCTGACTATCTGTGGGGCTGGGGAGCTTCGATTTCAGAAGTCATCGTTGCAGTGGTCGCTCCAATTCTGGGTGCAATCGCAGATTTTTCAGGCAGCCGCAAAAAGTTCCTGGGCGTTTGCGCATTGACCATCATCTTTTTCACGGCTTCGCTTTATTTTGTTGGCCCTGGAATGGTGACGCTGGGATTGACGCTTTACATCATCGCCAACGTAGGCTTTGCCGGTGGTGGAGTCTTTATTGACAGCTTTCTGCCTGGAATTTCGAATGAACAAAACGCCGGCAAACTATCGGGACTGAAATGGGCGATGGGTTATGCTAGCGGGCTGGTTTGCTTGTTGCTTTGCTATCCGTTGGCCAAGTACATCAAACCGAATCCCACTCCCTTTGAGCTTTCGCGCGCTCGGCTGATCCCTGTCGTCGTTGCCATTTATTACGCCGCCGCAGTGATCTTTCCATTGATTTTCTTGCGTGAACGCAGTGTGAAACAAACACTTCCGAAAGGCGAAACGTATTTGACCGTTGGCTTTCGTCAGCTCAAAAAAACGCTCAAACACATTCGCCGCTATCAAGATTTGGTGCGGTTGCTGATTGCCTTTTTGGTTTATAACGATGGTGTGGTAACGGTGATTTACTTCGCGGCAAGGTATGCCAAGGAAACTGTTGGATTTAGCCCTAGCGAAGTTGTCGTATTGCTGATTTTGAACAACGTTGTTGCGGCAGCCGGAGCTTTCGGGTTTGGCTTCATTGCCGACTGGATCGGCCAGAAGAAGACAATTTACATCACCCTCGTTATTTGGATTGCCGCCGTCACGACGGCTTATTTGGCGCACACCAGAATGACGTTTTATTTCGCGTCGGCGCTTGTCGGAATTGGGCTTGGCTCCTGCCAATCGGTGACGCGAAGCTTGCTGGCGCTTTTTACTCCGAAAGAAAATGCGTCAGAGTTTTTCGGCTTTCTGGGCATTGCTGGCAAAGCGCTGGCTTTTTTAGGGCCAATCATTTTTGGTACGGTATCCAAAGCGACCGGCAGTCAACGTCCCGCGATCCTTTCCATCGGCGCATTTTTCATTATCGGAGCAATTCTCCTTTCGTTTGTTGACGAAAACCGTGGCAAAGCGGCGGCGCTAATCCCGGTTGAAGCCGAGGGCTAGGTTCGGCTACAGTCACGTTGTTCTAAACCATTCGCAATCTTGCAAATATGCCAATTGCCGAAGGAACCCGCCTAGATCGTTACCAAATTCTCTCCACAATTGGTGCGGGAGGGATGGGCGAAGTTTACCTTGCGCAAGACACAAGGCTTGGCCGAAAAGTCGCCATTAAGCTGCTGCCTACGCAATTTTCGCAAGACAAGGAACGGTTACGCCGCTTCGAGCAGGAAGCTTTCGCCGCCTCTGCGCTCAATCATCCCAACATCATCACGATTTACGAAGTCGGTCAGGCGAATACGGAAACTGGAAACTATCTGTACATCGTGACTGAATTCATCGAAGGGCAGACTTTACGGCGAAAAATGGCGGGCGGGAAAGTCCCAGTCAACGAAGCTCTTGAAATCTCATCACAGATCGCAAGCGCCCTTTCAGCCGCTCATAATGCTGGAATCATTCACCGCGACCTGAAACCGGAAAATCTGATGATCCGCCCGGATGGGTACGTCAAAATGCTGGATTTTGGACTGGCCAAGCTGACCGAATCATTCAGCCCAGACCTGACCGGCGGTATGTTCGACACCAAAATTGATTCCAGCGAATTCAGAAACCTTCCCGGATTGGCGACAACGTTTGGCGAAACGACTTCGATGTCGGTTCCCGATGAAGATCAACACACAACACATGTGCCTGCCACGTCACTGAAGCAAACTGTTCCCGGTGTCGTGATGGGAACTGCGCAGTACATGTCGCCTGAGCAAGCTCGCGGCCAGCGCGTAGATTGGCGAACTGATCTATTCAGTTTCGGAATCTTGTTATACGAAATGCTGGCAGGTCGAGCGCCCTTCACAGGTGTTTCACCAAAAGAAATTGTCGCGGCGATTCTACAAACGGACCCCTTGCCCTTGTCGAATTATCTTCCTGACGCGCCTGAATCCCTGGAATGGATCGTATCAAAAGCCCTGGTCAAAGACCGCGAAGAGCGCTATCAGACAGCAAGAGAAATGCTCAATGACTTCAAACGGCTTCAGCGCCGATTGGATATCGAGCACGAGCTATCACGATCATTCATTGCGTCCCCTCAAGACGATAGCTCCAGCCACGTAACCGAGAAAAATCGCGTTCGCCCTAATAGTGACAAACTCAGTGGCAACACAACGCAAGAAATCACTTTGGCGACAGGTGCCATCAAACAATCCAGCGGTATCTTTGCCCACTTATCTGGCAGAGGATCGAAAAACAAATTTGCGAACCCGCTTTTCGTGGCGCTTGTGGTTACGACTTTGCTGGGGATTGGCTTCAGCATCTATTTTTACCTGAATTCTCGCACAACAGTTCAAGCGCCGTTTCAAACCATGCAGGTTCGTCGCTTTACTGCCAGCGGCAAAGCCTCTCGCGTAGCGATTTCGCCCGATGGCAAATACGTAGTTCACGTTTTGCTCGACGCAGGCAAACAAAGCCTGCTGATTCGCCAGGTGACAGATTCGAACAACGTTGAAATCGTGCCGCCATCCGACTTGCTTTACCGTGGTCTGACCTTTTCGCACGATGGAACCAGCATTTATTACGTAGCGCAGGAGCGCACCGATCCCATTCAATCGCTATATCAGGTTCCTGTGCTCGGCGGGAATTCAAAGAGAATCCTGCGCGATATTGATTCCCCCGTGGCAGTTTCGCCGGACGGCAAACAACTGGCTTTTCTTCGCCGGCTGCGCGGTAAAGGCGAAGATCAGTTGATGCTGGCAAATGCAGACGGCAGTAACCAACGCGTGTTGTCATCACGCAAAGGCGCGGATTTTTACAACATTACCGGTATGGCCTGGTCGCCGGATGGCAAATTGATTGCCTGTCCGGCTGGGTCAAATTCCGGGGTTCGCCATATGTATGTTTCCGAAATCAGTGTGGCCACTGGGAAGGAAAAACCTCTTTCTCCCGGTCAATGGGCAAATGTTGGCCGTGTTTCATGGGTGCGCGACGGCAAAGGGCTGGTCATCGGAGCAATGGAGCAAGGCTCTTCTTTAACTCAAATTTGGTTCCTTCCCTATCCCAGCGGCCAGCCGCAGCGAATCACCAACGATCTAAACGATTACCGGGACATGCTCTTGACTGAAGATTCGCACTCCCTGGTTACAGTGCAAACCGAAGCTCATGTCAACGTTTGGCTGACGACGCTTCATGACCCTATGCACTCCAAACAAATAACCGAAGGCATCGGCCAGCGTAGCGGAGAGCGTGGGCTGACTTGGATGCCGAATGGAAATCTGGTTTATATCTCGCGCGCCAGTGGTAGCTCGGACGTTTGGTTGATGGATCAGGAAGGCAAATCGCAGCAACAGCTTACAACGGCTGACACGCGCGCTGAGATTTACCCGGAAGTTTCACCGGATGGCCGGTACATCGTCTTCGTTTCCACCCGATCAGGCAATTCGCACATTTACCGGCTGGAACTGAGTACCGGCGATCAAATTCAACTGACCCACGGGATCAGCGAAGAGTTTCCGGCTGTTTCGGCAGATGGGAAATGGGTCTTCTACAACTCAACGGCATCCAGCAAATTCACACTTTGGCGAGTATCCATAGACGGCGGCGAACCGGTTCAACTAAATGACGAGCTTACACAATGGCCAACGGTTTCGCCTGACGGTCAACACATCGCCTGCTGGTATCGTTCGGACGCAAATGCGCAGTGGAAAGTCGCTTTAATTCCCATCACTGGTGGGCAGCCTGAAAAGTTCATTGATTTGCCTGGAGCCGACGTTTCCTTCCCGGTTCGCTGGACGCCTGATGGCAAGGCAATCAGTTTTGTTTCCACTCGCAACGGCATCTCGAACGTTTTCCTGCAGCCTTTGGAAGGCGGCGAAGTAAAACAATTGACACAATTTACGGACGAGCAAATCTTCTGGTTTGATTGGTCGCGCGATGGCAAACAACTGGCTTGCTCGCGAGGCAGAATTACCAACGATGTCGTCCTCATCAGCGACCTCAAATAGCCGCAATGGCCAACTACGACCAAATTTCCGCACTCATTACTGGCGGCGCAAGCGGCATCGGTTTGGCAACCGCACAGCTCTTACATCAGCGCGGCGCCCGCGTAGCCATCAGTGACGTTCAAGCCGACAAAGGCGCCGAAGCGCTGGCGACGCTTAATGATAAAGACAATCGCGCAGTCTTCATCCAGGCAAACCTTGCTATTCCCGAAGAGGCGGAACGTGTTGTGACTGAAGCCATCGCTGCTTTCGACCAAATAAATGCCGTCGTCAACAGCGCAGGTATTCAGCGATACGGCAACGCCGAACAGACCTCTCTGGAACTGTGGAATGAAGTGATGGCGGTGAATTTGACCGCGGCCTTTCTGGTTTCGCAAGCGGCAATTCCCTATTTGCGGGAAAGCGGCGGAGGCTCCATCGTCAATGTGGGTTCCGTGCAATCGCACGTTTCTCAACGTGGCGCGATGGCTTACGTTACCAGTAAACACGCGCTGCTGGGACTGACACGATCTATGGCAGTGGATTACGCCGTCGAACGCATTCGCGTGAATTGCGTCTGTCCTGGAACCGTGGACACCTCTATGTTCCGCTGGACAATGTCGCGCGATCCAAACCCTGACTCCGTCCTCCAAGCTTGCGAAGCGATGCACCCGGTTGGCCGGATCGCCCAGCCTTCAGAAGTCGCTGAAGTCATCGCCTTTCTGCTGAACGATGCTGCTTCGTTTGTGACAGGAACTGCGATAGATGTGGATGGAGGTTTGTTGGCATTGGTCGGCGGCGCACCAAAACAAAAGTAAAGAATGCGTTCTTACAAAAAGCCGGTTCATCGTCACTCAAACGATGAACCGGCTTTTTGCATTTTGAACTCAAGACTGCGGTCACTTTTCCATCTTCTTTTTCGCCAACGCCTCAATCAGTTCCGTGGCGGAAGCTCGCCCACCGTGGGTTTTGCTGATCTTAGCGAAAAAGACAGTTCCCTTTTGATCAATCAGAAACGTTGAAGGATAGGCTGTTTCTTTCGGCGCATCCCAACGTAAGCCATACAAATTCGTAAACTCGTAGTCTGGATCCAACAACAGTTCAAAGTTGTCTGGCAGTTTCTTATCCTTCAAAAACTCAGTCGCGCGGCTTTCCAGATTTTCGGCAGGACCGGGATAAACTAAAACGATGCGCGCTCCAGCGTTCGCAAACTCTTGCGCTTGCTTCAAATAGCTATGGACCTGCTGATTGCAGAGTGGGCATTGATAACCTGGAAAGCCGCGCAGCACCACCAGCACCACAGGCGATTTTGCCGTCAGTTCAGAAAGCCGAACTTTGTTTCCTTGAATCGTTGCCAGAGTAAAATCCGGCGCCTTATCTCCCACGACGGGCGGGTTTGCAGCGGCAGATTGCGGACTCGGCGCAACAGCCAGAAAGAAAGGTAAAAGCAATGACAGAAGCAAGCTTTGCAAAATGGGCAACTCCTTGTTGAGAAAAGTGCGTTATTCTTAGGCGCGACAGAAACCTGCGCCGTTTTTTGCCGATGACTCATTGGTAAATCTCGCAACGCATTGCCGTTATTCCCACCTCAAAAACTTTTCTTCTCTGCTCATCAATCTTCGCCAAGCCTTGAAGCAGCAAATCTGCGACAAGAATCAGCAAGATTGCGCAAGATTCAGCCAGCGCCTTCGCGTACTCTTTCGGCAATTCAAACCACGTTTCATCATCAAAAAGGAGAATATCGCTATGATCGAAAAAGGGGCACCGATTGCCGAACCGAAAGGCAAGCTGGGAGTGTTGTTGGTTGGGATGGGAGCCGTCACGACGACGTTCATCGCCGGCGTCGAAGCCATCAAAAAAGGCTTGGCTAAACCGATTGGCAGTTTGACGCAGATGGGAACCATCCGGTTGGGCAAACGCACCGAAGGTCGTTCGCCGCTGATCAAAGACCTTGTACCGCTGGCCGATTTGAACGACTTGGTTTTCGGCACGTGGGATATTTTTGAAGAAAATGCATACGAAGCCGCGATGCATGCGGGCGTGCTGGAAAAAGAATTGTTGCTGCAACTGAAGCCGCAGCTTTCCAAGGTCAAACCCATGCCAGCCGTTTTCGATCAGGAATACGTTAAACGTCTGCACGGAACGCACGTCAAAAAAGGCAAAACCAAGATGGATTTGGCCGAACAATTGATGGCCGACATTGCTGAATTCAAACGGAAAAACAAATGCTCGCGGCTGGTGATGGTCTGGTGCGCTTCAACAGAAGTCTTCATCAAACAGCACGCGGTTCATAAAACGCTGGCCAGCTTTGAAAATGCGCTGAAGGAGAATCACAAAGCCATCGCGCCTTCTATGATTTACGCTTACGCCGCACTGAAATCCGGTGTCGGTTTCGCCAATGGAGCGCCAAATTTAACCGTAGACATTCCGGCATTAACTGCACTGGCCGAGCAACTGAATCTGCCGATTTGCGGCAAAGACTTCAAGACCGGGCAAACTCTGATGAAGACTTTGATCGCTCCAGGATTGAAAGCGCGAATGCTGGGATTGCACGGTTGGTATTCGACAAACATCCTTGGCAATCGCGACGGCGAAGTTCTGGACGATCCCGGCTCCTTCAAAACCAAAGAAGAATCGAAACTCTCAGTGCTAGAACACATCTTGCAGCCGGAAGTTTACCCAGACCTTTACACCGACTTTTCGCACATCGTTCGGATCAACTATTACCCGCCGCGCGGCGACAACAAGGAAGGCTGGGATAACATAGACATCTTCGGCTGGCTGGGTTACCCGATGCAGATCAAGATTGATTTCCTTTGCCGGGATTCGATTCTGGCTGCGCCGATTGTTTTGGATTTGGCGCTGTTTATGGATTTGGCGCAGCGCACAGGGATGCGCGGCATTCAGGAATGGCTGTCGTTCTACTTCAAATCGCCGATGTGCGCTCCGCAGCTTTACCCCGAACACGACCTGTTCATTCAGTTGATGAAGCTGAAAAACACGCTGCGGCATTTGCGCGGCGAAGAGTTAATCACGCATTTGGGGTTGGAGTATTACGACTAGAAAACTCGCCTTCTCCGTAGAAGCGCAAAGGAGCCAGAGAAAACGCCTGGAATTTCTTCCTTTTTTCTTCGCGCCGACTCGCGATTCTTTGCGCTTCTGCGGTGAACCTACTTTCTAAACATCTGCTATCAAAAGGTCGCTGGCCAATCCTCGAATTCGGCCAGCGACTTTTGATTTCCCAATTTCAGTTCAATGAATGGGTGGCAAGCTCACTTTCTTGAAGCTGAAGGTCAGCATCTGATCGTTTAGAAAGGCGTACATATAATTGCCTTGGCATTGTGGGGTGACTGTGGCGGCCGCGTTTCCCCAACTGAGCAACGTGTAGGTCAGATCGCCATAACTTCCATTGGAGCTAAACGGACTTATATTGAAGCTAACGCGCAACTTGTCTTTTGCATAGGGATTGAACGGATGTTCCACTCCGAAAAGCCCTCCTTGCGGCGGTGGCTCTGACCAAATGCGGTCGCTGAACAACTGCACTGCTTCTCCGTTAAACCTTGGAGGCAAAAAATAAAATCCAAAGAAGCGGCCAGGGCTGTAACGCAGCGAACCAGTTGTATATTGAGCCCAATCCGTAGCTTCTCGATTCCCTGTCATTTGGAATGCGATGTAATTGTCATTGCCGTCCTGTTTGGACGCATGATCAATCAAATCAGTTAGCAAAGCCTGGCAACTCTGCGCCTTGGCAGACTGTGACGTCACTGCGGCTAGCAAAATAAAAGCGATGAGGATTGTTTTTGCAAATTTCATGCTGACTCCTTGATAAATGGCTGAATGTTGAAAGTCACTTGGGAAACAGGGCGAATCCTGCTCTCAACAACGTAAGCGGGATTGATCGTAGAAAGCTTGAAACCCGATATAAAAAATCGCCAGTTTGCGATTTGGGCCGGTCAGTTCGTGAGAAAGTATCTCAACGACTAAGATTGTCGCGTCCAGGTTTTGGCTGAGTGAAAAGATAATATCGCCGCAGGCTTCGCGGGTACCGCAACGGCAAACATAAACCAGCTTGCCTGACCGTGATCTCCTGCAAAATGTTACGGTACCCGCGAAAACTGCGGCGATAAAAATCGCTGCTTGAATTTTTAGTGGTCTGCCCTCTTCAAGGGCGAATCAACTTACTTGCCGCTTGGTTTGCCAAAGCGCGGCATATCTACGAATCCGATACTGAGCAAACACAGAATCAACAGAATGCTGTATTCCATCCCGTTTCTTCCATTTCCCACAACAAACCAGCCTTCAGGGGCATGAACCATGACAATCCCCATCAAAAGGACCGCGGTGTAAGCCATCGCTAAAGGAAAAACGAACTTCCGAAATGCCAGAAGCGGCGTGCCCAGAATCTCAAGTGCCGTAATCCCTGAAGCGATCAAAAATCCGACTGGGAAGCCTTTTCCCGTCAGCCAATCTCCGAATGGCACAACGCCGCCCACAATCAGCCGTGTCCAGCCATGCGCTGCCAGCAACCCTGCTACTGCAATTCGGATTACGGACAAAGCAAATGAAAGCCTTTTTTCCTGATTCCAGGCGCTGTCTATCACCAAAGGGCTCTCCCGGCCACGACCTAAAGCAACGGTCGTCCCTGATCAAAATATCGTTTCAGCTTCATGTTCAGCGTTTGAACACGCAACCCAAGCAATTTGGAAGCTTTGGTTTGGCTGTTGCCACATTGGCGCAAAGCCGTCGCAATCAGATTCCGCTCGAAATCGTCAACAATGTCCGGCAGGTCAACGCCTTCCGGCGGCAGCGATTTCAGCCGCGCGTAGCGAATGCGGGAAGGCAGAACAGACTCGTCAATCTGTGGTGGAGGCAAACAATTCACCGCACTTTCCAAAACGGCTTCCAGTTCATCAATGTTGCCTTCCCAACCATATTCCTGAAGCGCATGCAGGGCTTGGGGAGTAATCTCGTGATCGCTCTTGTGCAACCGTTGAGCGATTTTCGCCAAAAGATGTTTTGCCAAATACTGGATGTCTTCGCTGCGTTCGCGTAGCGGTTTGATCACAAAGCTGGTTGGTCTGAGCATTTCAACCAAGCCAAAAGCAATTCGATTTTCAGCAGTTCTGTCCGCCGGATTCCATTCGGAAGCGAAGATTAAACGTTGCCGCCCGTTGCCACCGCCACGTTCACGCCAGCGATGTTCTTCCAGATAAACGGCGAAACGCTGCTGCAAAATCAGGGGGAGATGCGTTAGTTCGTTGATGTAGATCGTTCCCTGTTTGACGGTTTCGATCATCCCGTGCGGACCGAAAAGCAGATTGTGCAACGCTTCGCTGCTCAATCCGTGAGCATTTACTGCAAAAAACGGCTGTGACCATTGCTCACTGGCTTGATGCAGTACGCGAGCGACTTGCTCCTGGCGTAACCCACGTTCACCGATCAGCAATACCGGAAGCGCTTGTGTCGCTTGCAAACCAATAAAATTCTTCAGGTCATTGATGTTCTGACTGACGCCAACAAAGCTTTCATAAGTGCTGTAAGAAACAACACGCTGATTGACCAAAGTCAGTGCAGGACGCGGCTGCAAGGCTTTTTCCACTTCTACTGATTTCACCGCAGCTTCGTTTACCATTTCGAAAATCCTTCCTTTTCTAGTCCGCCACCGGGAATTACATGGGTTTGAATCGGTCGCTTACGACGGTTCGCAGTGTCATACAAGATCGAGTAAATGTCTTCAAAAGCGAGTAAAAACCGGTAAAAGCTGTAAATGTATTGTAAAACCCCTCTATACCTTCGACACGAAGGCAGTAGAACCGATGTATACTTTTGGCGAGGCGCTAGAAATGACGAAACTGAAAAAGTTTTTACGGCAAAACATACTTTGGGTGGGGTTGATTGCGGTGGCCATTCCGCTGTTGGCGCATTTATGGCTGCAGTACAAATCCCTTTCGCAACTGGAAGCAACGCTGCCTTACCAGCGCAAGGCGTATATGCGGCGTTATGTATCGGAAGTTTTCAGGAAGGTCATTACGGTATATGAACGGCACGCTGAAGCCACACTGAACGTGCCTCATACAGCGTTTCATCATACTTATCCAAACCCGGATTACGATCCTCGCACGGCGATTGATTTCAAAATGGTCAGAGAGCACTTCGTCAAAAATCAATTTGACGGCTCTCGGCTGCAATTCGTCGGAATTATCAGCGGGCGCGAAGAGCCTTCTTACGTAACCATCAGTTTTTACGATCCCATCAGTTGCAATTTCGTCTACC
>CAZXHW010000021.1:0-22262 GCA_964639915.1 uncultured Heliomicrobium sp. | reverse complement strand
AAAAGACGCCGCTCAAAGAAGTGACCAGGCTTTTTGGCGACAAACGGATTACGGGCGCTCCGGTAATCAACGAAGCGGGCGATTTGGTGGGCGTGATTTCCGAAAGCGACATTATTCGCAAAACCACCAGCATGGGCGCCTGGTCGCCGAATTTGGCGGGGCAGATTATGACCAAACCGGCTGTGACGGTTGCGCCTGACGAAACACTGCAACGAGTTTGCGAATTGATGTTTAACCGCCATATTCATCGCGTGGTGGTCGCCGAAGGCAAGCAGATCAGCGGCATTATAACGACGATGGACATCCTGCGAGCCATTGCCAATCACGGAAAACAAAGCGGGCAGGATCCCTTTGAAAGCTAGGGCTTAGGCCAAAGGTCTTTTTCATTTTCCGTTTGTCATTTTTCATAGCACATTGCGCTAAGCAGCAATGACAAATCAAAAATAAACGATGGAAAATGGATTTTCCGGCAACTTTTTGTTCGACTGTTGAACTGCTTAAACCCAAAGACAACCACCTTCTAACCTCTTTTCCTGAATGCTCGACAAAATCGTTTATCTGCTGTTGCTGGCGTTGTTGGTGTTGACCCCATTGCCGTATGGATCGGTTGAAACCTGGTCCATTGCGTTGTGGGAAATTTTTGTGTTTGGCGTCGTCGGTGTTTGGGCGCTATCAGCCGTTGTCGAAGGAAAACTCAAAATCAAATTCAACCCGTTGGTTTGGCCGATGTTGGCATTGCTGATTCTGGCCATCGCGCAGGTTTGGCCGCATGCTTCAGTTGCGGCAGACGGCAGGCAAACCATCAGCTTTTCGCCCTTTGCCACCACGCAATTCGCCATCAAACTGCTGGCTTCGATTTGTTTCTTTTTGCTGTTTGCCACCTTTGTCAACAATGACGAACGGCGAATGACCGCCGTCAAAGTGATCATCGCCGTTTGCACCATCATTGCCCTTGTCGGCATTGGGCAGGCGTACATTGGCAGATTGTTCTGGCAACGAGGCGCATTTGGTCCTTTCGTCAATCGAAACCATTTTGCCGGGTTTCTGGAAATGGGCGTGGCCTTGGCCGGAGGATTGATGATTGGCCGTGTCGTCAAGCAGGTTTGGCTAGCCGTGTACGGAAGCTGCGCGCTGGCGATGTGCGCCGGAATCGGCTTGTCGGCTTCACGCGGAGGCGTATTGGCATTGGTTGCCGAAGTTGTCTTTCTGGTTTTGATCGCCATTCCGACATTTTTCCACAGCCGCCAGCAGGACAAAGCCCGCCGCACTGGCATGTTGATTCGTTCAGCGGCAGCTTTGTTGATTGGAGCCGGAGCAATTTTTGGAGCGGTGTTCCTGGTTGGCTCCGAAGGGTTGGTGGCAAACTTTTCCCAGCTTCAAACCGAAACTCAAGGAGAGCTTCCGGCCAGCGAACGGTTCAGCCGACGCGACATCTGGCGCGCCACGACCGAGATGATTAAAGATCATCCGGTGGCCGGTGTCGGACTTGGCGCATTTCAGTTCGCTTATACCCGCTACGACCAAAGCTCCGGCATTCAGCGCGTCGAACAATCACACAACGATTATCTGCAAATTGTTGCCGACGGCGGGTTTATCGGCGGATTCATTGCGCTGGTTTTCGTCGTTTTGCTTTTTGCTCGCGGAGTTTCCTCCCTACAAACACACAACCGGCAAAAACGCGCTGTCATCATGGGAGCCTTGGCCGGATGTTTCGCCATCGCCGTCCATAGCTTCGTCGAATTCAATCTGCAAATTACCTCCAATGCGCAGCTTTTTCTGGCGCTGGCCGCGCTGGCGACCACAGGACGCCATAAAAAAGAAGAGGCCGGTAATGAAGAAGCGCTTGAACTTTCAACAAAGTCTTCTCGGCTTCGCAGCCTGAGTTCCTGATCAAATCTGTCCTGCCGATTGAACGAATGTGAAGCCATGGCATTCGGGCTCTTCCCACCTTTCTGTTCAAGACTGAAAATACCGCCGAAAATTTTCAAAAATCTTTTTTGCTGAAAGGGAAGAAACCCGGTTTTTGCTTCGTCAAACACACGAACGCGAAGAAAAGCAACGAACTATAGGAATTGGAAGAGGCGCTGCCGCGATGAATGAAGCCCGGAACGAAGAGCAGTTGATTGAAGCCTGTCGGCAGGGCGACAGCGAATCGTTTCGCCAGTTGTTTGAACTGCACAAAGATCGCGTCTGGTCTGTCGCGCTGCATTTCATCGGCGATGACGCTGCGGCGCGCGACATCACCCAGCAGGTTTTCTTGAAGCTGTTCAGTGTTATCGGCCAGTTTCGCGGCGAAGCGGGCTTTTCGACCTGGTTGTATCGAATGGTGGTCAATGCCTGCCTGGATGAACAGCGGCGGCGAAAGCGGTTTCTATCACTTGAGTTTTTCAAGGCGGGCGATTTTTTCAAAACCGGTGATGGATTGAGTGACGGTATGAGCTTGATGGATCAGCAACAGGCAAAGCAGTTCGAGCAAAAGCTGCAGGCGATGGCGCAGGAAGATCATCACGCGCAACTAGAGCTTTCCGCCGCCGTTAAAGCCGCAGTTAAAGAACTGAAGCCCAAGCTCCGAATGGCAATTTTGCTGAAATACTTCGAAGGGATGTCTTATGAAGAAATGGCCAATGTTCTTGGCTGTTCGGCTGGCACAATCGCTTCCAGGCTCAATCGAGGTCACAAGGAACTGGCGCGCAGACTGGCGCACCTGAAGCAGTAGGAGAAGGCTATGAAGTTAATTGTTGTGATGATTTTGTTGTCGCTGGTGAGTTGTCTACCGACTCAAGCACAAAAGAAGCTGGTCGGTGGCGGATGCGACGGCTGTGAACTGATTTACGCAGGAATGCCCAGGCAATTGAACTCTGAAACAACGCTGAGCGGTTCTGGGGAACCCGGTGAGCCGATGGAAATCAACGGGACCATTTTCAAGTCAGATGGCAAAACCCTTGCGGTGGGCGTGATCCTGTACGTGTACCACACGAACGCCAAAGGGATCTACGAACCGGCAGCAAATCAAACCGAAGCGCGCAGGCATGGGAAATTGCGCGGCTGGATGAAAACCAATGAACGTGGGGAATACAAGTTTCGCAGCATCAAACCAGCGGCGTATCCCAACCGGCAAGACCCGGCGCATATTCATCCGATCATCAAAGAATCTGACAAAAACGAATACTACATTGATGAATATCTGTTTGAAGACGATCCGTTGCTGACAGCGGCGGAACGCGCCAAACAAGAAAAACGCGGCGGCACAGGCGTCATTCAGCTTACGAAAAATGCTGCCGGAATCTGGGTTGGGCGCAGAGACATTGTGCTGGGCAAAAACATTCCAAACTATCAGTAAAGACGATGTTTTCGAATCACGTCCACAAAAAACTTTCGGCTTATCTGCACGGTGAACTTCCGGCGGAAGACTCGCGGCGCGTAGCGGAGCACTTGCACGGTTGCCAAAGCTGCCGCGCTGAATTTGAAGAGATTGAATTCGGCGCGCAATTGGCCAGCCAGCTTCAGCGCGAACAAGCGCCGGAATCGCTGTGGGCGGATCTGGAGCAGGCGATGAGCAAAGAAAACTTTTCTCATCGCAAAGGCGATGCAGCGCAGAGGAAGCCTGTGTTTGGTTGGTCGCGGTTAAAAATCGGTTTGGAGCTGGCTGCGGTTTTGGTGCTGATTGGTTGGGGCTTTATTTTTCTCAACAGGTATTTCCAACCGCCGCAACCTGACAACCGGCCTTCGTGGGAAGTCACTCGGCTGGATGGCCGACCAGCTATCGGCAAGCGGAAGATTGATGAAAAAGGCCAATTGCCACTTGGAGAATGGCTGACGACCGACGACGCTTCGCGCGCGCAAATCAGCATTGGGCAAATCGGCGAGGTCAAAATTGAGCCAAATTCGCGCATTCAATTGGTCCAAGCGCAAGATGACAATCATCGTTTGGCGATGCAGCGTGGAAAGATGGAAGCCTTCATCTGGGCACCACCGCGAAAGTTTTTTGTCGAAACGCCTTCGGCGCTGGCAGTTGACCTAGGCTGCAGCTACACGCTGGAAGTCACCGAAGACGGCACCGCGCTGTTGCACGTGACAATGGGCTGGGTCGCGTTTGAATGGCAGGGGCGTGAATCTTTTGTGCCCGCCGAAGCCAAATGCGTTACGCGAACGAAGTTGGGGCCTGGTACACCGTATTTTGGCGATGCTTCGCCGGAGTTCCAGCTTGCCTTGGCCAATTTCGATACTGGCCAGACCGATGCGTTAGATGCCGTATTGGCACAAGCCAGAAAACGCGATGCGCTGACGCTGTGGCATTTGCTGGCGCGAACCGAAGGCGAAACGCGCGTCCAGGTGTTTGACCGGCTGGTGAAGTTGGTTCCGCCGCCGAAGCAAGTTACTCGCGAAGGCGTCCTCAGCAATGACCGCGCAATGCTGGATGCGTGGTGGGCGGAATTAGGGCTTGGCGATACCGAATGGTGGCGGATGTGGAAGGGCGATCTACCTACACAGTCGAGATAAGGTCTCGGCTTTGCACTAAAACGATTTTCCATTTTTCAGTTGGAGTTTTTCATTTGTCATCGGCGCTCGCCTGAAGCAATGACCAATGAGAACTGAAAACTGGCAAATGGAAAATGAAACCTGACTTGATGGGAGGAAGACATGATGAATCGCAAAATGCTTCGTTCGTTCTCGATTGCTGCGGCTTTGTTGATCGTTGCCACTGTCCAGCAAAACGCTTTGGCAGGTCCGCCGCTGATTTGCCATCCAATTGAAATTGGCAACGCCAAATCGCTGCCTTGGAGCGGCGCAAACTGGCGTGACGTAAAGAAAGATTACGATCTGAACCATCTGGTTGCGGACACGTTGGCCTTGCTGCAACCGGACACGCCTGTCCTGGAGAGAATGGAAACCATTCGCCGGGCGACGGTGTACGCCGTCTGGGCAAAACGCGACAACGAAGTCGGCATCACCGTCAAAAGCAATGCGGTTGCCGATGAGCTGCAAGCCAAATTGATGGAACGCGTCCGCGAAGCGTTTCGGCTGAACAAGCCAGCGACGATGTTTCTGTTCGATGCGGGTTACCTGGACGCGAGTTTCAAACAAGCTGGGTACAAATCAAACGTCAACACGCCAAGTCTGGCCGAAGGGTACGCGATGGTTCGAAAAGGCTCGGCGCATATGGGTGGCAGTCCTGAAATCGAATTTGCTTTGGCGATCATCAGCGAACATCCGCGCCAAGCGTCGCACCAGGAACATCTGCAAAAAGCGATTGCCGGGGCTAAAGAAGGCTCGCTGCTGGCGATCAATCTGGTCAAACATTTCGGAAAGCCAGGGCAGAATCTTTCTTCGCTACGCGCGCAAGTCGCTTCTGCGAAAAACTGAATCAGTACCGCGACCGGTAGGGAGCGGGTCTTCACGATGGCTCAATTGTGTTAGCCACGCTCGCTACCGCGCGCGGCATTGACGATACTTAAAGGAGGCAAGTCATGTTCAACCGTATCAGCTCAAAACTTTCCATTGCAGTTTTGCTCAGCGTCGTGGCGCTCACGTCAGCCGCTTCGATCTTCGACGCAAAAGAGCGACCGTCGTCGGCAAAAGGATTGGTCGTTCACGAATGGGGGACCTTCACTTCGGTTTCGACAGCCGATGGCCAACGGCAAACGTGGAGTCCATTGACCGGTCCCAGCGATTTGCCCAGCTTCGTTTATAGGTCGAAACAGCAGACAGAGTTTGCGCGTGGCAATTGCGTCAAATGCGGATGGGCGTATGTTCGAATGGAAACGCCGGTTTTGTATTTTTACAGCGACCGCGAACAGCCGGTTTCAGTCAATGTAGGCTTTCCGCAAGGCAGCATCACCGAATGGTATCCGCAAGCCAGTCAGTCAGGCAGCGGTATCAACTGGGCGAACTTCACAGTGAAGCCCAGCGCACAAGGAAACTTCCCGGTTGAAAAAGCCGAAAGCCATTATTACCCGGCCCGGGAAACGGATGCCGCGCCGCTTACACTTGGCGCTGAGCAGGAAAAGTTTCTGTTCTATCGCGGCATCGGCAATTTCGATCTGCCAATCGTTGCCAAATTGGCTGGGGATCAAGTGACGGTGAAAAACGCAGGACGAGAAGAGATTGCTCAGGCCGTCTTGTTTGAAAATCGTGGCGGACGGATTGGCTGGCGCGTGTTGAATTCGCTGAAATGTGAAATGACGGTTGCACGTCCGGCGCTTGGGCCGTCAATTGATTCGCTTCGAGATGAATTGCAGAAGGCCTTGACGGCGCAAGGCTTATATGAAAAAGAAGCCGCCGCAATGGTCAAAACCTGGAGCGATTCGTGGTTTGAAGACGGCTTGCGTGTCTTTTACATCGTTCCGCGCAAAACGACGGATGCGATTTTGCCGATTACGGTTACGCCTGCACCCACAGAACTGGCTCGTGTGTTGGTAGGTCGTTTGGAAATCATCACGCCAGAAATGGAATTGGCCATTCAGTCTGCCGCTCAGAAGTTTTTTGAAGGCTCCGTTGAATCTCGCGCTGAAGCGCTCAAGACCCTTCATCCATACGGGCGATTTGCTGAACCGACGTTGCGCCGCTTGATGGAAAATGCGCACAAAGTTGGTCAAGCAAAAGCTTCGCAACCGTACTGGGATTTTATGAACGCTGCGTTGGCTGACGGAACCAGCAAGCGTTGAGGCATTCTACGGAATTCAACTACCTAAGCGGCTGTGTCTTGAGTGGAAGGCGCAGCCGCTTTTTTGTTGCGACACGGTGTTTTTCCAGAGCCAAATCATTTTTAGCCACAGAGGGCACAGAGACTTTTGAGAATTACACCTATTCTGGTTTTCTCAGTGTTCTCTGTGGGCTCTGTGGCTAAATTCAAAGAGTGAATAGACTTGGCCGTTTGCCAAAACTCGTTACGGTGTGAAGAATAGCGGCTTCTTTTGCAAAGAGTGAAAAAGCCAATGAACAAGTTTTACGTCACAACTCCGATTTATTACGTCAATTCGTATCCGCATCTCGGCCACGTGTACACAACGATCATTGCCGACACGGTGGCGCGATATAAACGCCAGCGCGGCAACGAAGTCTTCTTTCTGACCGGCACAGACGAACACGGCATTAACATCGAACGCGCAGCGGAAACTGCCGGAATGCCTGTCAAACAGCACGTTGACCGAATCGTTGATTCCTTCAAAACGGCATTTGCTCCGTTCCAGTTCACCAACCAGCACTGGGTTCGCACCACGGACAAATACCACGAAGAAGGCGTTCGCAAGCTTTGGCAGAAAGCGAAAGACAACGGCTGGATTTACAAAGGCAAGTACGAAGGCTGGTATTGCGGCAACTGCAACGAGTTTTATCAGGAAGCCGAAGCCGTCAAAGGCGAAGGCGATGTGTTGCTTTGCCCAACGCATGAACGTCCATTGGACCTGCTTTCCGAAGAAAGTTACTTTTTCAAACTGTCAGCGTTTCAAGACAAGCTGATCGAACATTACGAAGCCAATCCGCATTTCATCCGGCCTGAAACTCGCCGCAATGAAGTTCTAAGCTTTGTGCGTGGTGGGCTGAATGACCTTGCCGTCAGCCGCGTTTCGGTGAAATGGGGCATACCGGTTCCGAACGATCCTGAACACACGATTTACGTCTGGTTCGATGCGCTGGTGAATTACATCACGGCCATTGGGTACGGAAACGATCAATTTGGCGGCGAAGAGCATTTCAACAAATTCTGGCCCGTCGATCTGCAACTGGTTGGCAAAGACATTCTGCGCTTCCACACGGTGTACTGGCCTGCGTTTTTGATGGCGGCTGGTTTGCCATTGCCGAAGACAGTGTATTCGCACGGCATGTGGCTGTCGGGCGGACGCAAGATGTCCAAAACGCTCGGCAACGTGATTGACTTGGAAGTGCTGCACAAACATTTTTCGCCGGAAGTCGTGCGCTATTTCGTCTTGCGCGAAATGGTTTTCGGACAGGACGGCGATTTTACGTATGAAGCCTTGTTGGATCGCGTTAACGCCGATCTGGCCAGTGGTTTAGGCAATCTGGCGGCGCGCACGCTGACGATGGTTCGCAACTTCTGTGATGGAGTGATTCCATCTGCTGGCGAAGCAAGCGCCGAGTTGACTGCGCAAGCCGCCGAAGTTCGCGAAGCCGTCGCGTTGGCCGTCACGGCATTTGACCGCGAATTCGACGAATACAATTTCAGCCGCGCAATTGAAGCTGTTTCAAATGCGCGATTCCGCGTGGACAAATTCATCTCCGACGCCAAGCCCTGGGATTTGGCCAAGGACCCTGCAAAGCGCGGCGACCTGGACTTGGTGCTGCACACGGCGGCGGAAAGCTTGCGATTCTTTGCCGCGCTGCTCGCTCCGGTGTTACCGAACGCGACGCAGGCAATCTGGCAACAGCTTGGCGAAAGCGGCGAAGTGAACAAACTTGTTCCCGCAAGCTTGAACTGGGGAGACGGGAAGCAAAATCAGATTGGCGAAATTCAGCCGATCTTTCCAAGACTGGACAAGAAAAAGATTATGGAAGAGATCAAACAAGAAGAAGCAGCGAGCCAGGCCGCTCGCGCACAAGAAACCAAAGCTGCCGAAACTCCGGCTGCTGCGCCAGCACCAGAAGCGAAACCCACTGAAACTGCGCCAGCGGCAGTTGCGGAACCAGTGCCAGGTGTTGCTTACATCGGCATCGAAGACTTTTTGAAAGTCGAACTTCGCGTCGGCGAAATCAAAACCGCTGACCGCATTCCGAAAGCTGACAAACTGTTGCGCTTCACAATTGATCTGGGCGAAGCCGAACCGCGCCAAATCCTTGCAGGCATCGCGCAGTATTACGAACCCGAAAAACTGATTGGCCGCAAAGTCATCGTCGTTGCGAATCTGGCTCCGCGAAAACTGCGCGGCCTGGAATCGCAAGGCATGATCTTGGCCGCTTCGATTGGCGACGAAGGTCGCCCGATTCTGGCCGGATTTTTGGAAGAAGTGCCGAACGGCGCGAAGCTGAAATAACTTTTTTCACCCACGAAGTCACACCAAGAAAACACGAAGAAGGGAAATAGACAGGATTTACAAGATTCCGCAGGATTGATTTCACTTCAAATTCGCTTTTATTCGCGCCAATCCTCATCTTGTTGAATCCTGTAAATCCTGTCTAAAGAAAATTCTCTTTGTTTGGTGTGATTTTGTGGCAAGTTTCAGGAGAACTTATGAAGCACCACAAACTGAACGAAATTCCCGAAGAGCACGTGACCAACATGTTTTCGCGCCGGTTTTTCACAGGCGAAAAAGTGACCGTGGCGTTTTTGACGATGAAAAATGGTTGCGCTGTGCCGCAACACAGCCACGACAGCGAACAATTCAGCTACATCATTTCCGGCGCGCTGAAGTTCCAGATCGAAGGCCAGGAAATCATTGTTCGCGGCGGAGAAATGCTGGAAATTCCTTCCAACGTTCCGCACGCCGCCGTCGCCATCGAAGACACGACCGGCATAGATGTGTTCAGCCCAATTCGCGCCGACTGGTTGGATGGCACGGACGATTACCTGCGGCAACAGAAATAAATCCCGGCGGCGAAACGCTCCCGCTCCCGGTTCCCACTTTCGAGGGAAAAATGGCTCGCGCTGGTTATATCTGGCGCGAGCTTTTTCATCCGACCGTCAGTCGCTGTACACTTTCAACTGATGCCTACCAAATTCGCGATACCCTTTTTATTTGCCGCCATCTTGCTGGTCGCCGTTTCGGCGCAGCAGAAGACTGCCATCAAGTTTACCGACGTCACCAAAGCCGCGGGCATTAACTTCGTTCACGAATCAGCCAAGGAAAAACGCTACATCGTCGAAAGCATGAGCGGCGGCGTGGCGATGTTTGATTTCGACAACGACGGGCGGCTGGATATTTATCTGGTCAATTCGTACTCGGTCGAAGCAGCGCTGGCCAAAAAGCCTCGTCCGGCGTCAGCGCTGTATCGGAATCTGGGCAACGGGAAATTTGAAGAGGTTGCGGCAAAAGCTGGAGTCGCTGATCCCGGCTGGGCGGTTGGAGTTTCCATCGCAGATTTCGACAACGACGGTTTTGATGATTTGTACGTGACCTGTTTTGGGCCGAACAAACTCTACCGCAACTTGGGCAACGGCAAGTTTGAAGATGTGACGGCAAAAGCCAAAGTTGATGATCCGCGGTTTTCGACCGGCTCGGCCTGGGGCGATTATGACCGCGACGGCGACCTGGATTTGTTTGTCGCCAATTACGTAGAGTTTTCTTTGGACAAGCTGCCGCAATTTGGCAAAGGCGAGACTTGCCGGTATCGCAATGTGGAAGTGCAGTGCGGGCCGCGCGGGCTTCAGGGCGCTGGCGACACGCTGTACCGCAACAATGGCGATGGAACATTCACAGATGTCAGCAAGCAGGCGAAGGTCGAAGACGCGCAAGGGCATTATGGGCTTGGCGTGGTCTGGACAGATTTTGATGACGATGGCTGGCCGGATATTTTTGTCGCGAATGATACGGTTCCCAACTTCGCGTATCGCAACAATCACGACGGAACCTTTACCGAAACAGCTTTTTCGCTGGGCGTTGCCGTGGACGAAAACGGCAATGAGCAGGCTTGCATGGGGATCACCGTCGGTGATTATGACCGCGACGGACGGTTGGATCTGGCGGTCAGCAACTTTTCCGAAGATTACAACACCATCTATCACAAGAATTCCGACAAGACGTTTACCGACGTCACCCGCGCGACCAAAACCGTCGAAGCAAGTCTGCCTTTCGTCGGCTGGGGGATGAAGTTTTTCGATGCTGACAATGACGGCTGGCTGGATTTTTTTGTCGCCAACGGGCACGTTTATCCGCAAGTCGAAGGCGCGTATCCGGGCGGGCAGTACAAACAACGGAAGCTGCTGTACCGAAACCTACACGACGGCACGTTTGCCGAAATTGCCAACGAAGCCAGCGCGGCATTGATGGAGCGTCGCGTTTCGCGTGGTGTTGCCTTTGGCGATTACGACGAAGACGGCGCAATGGATTTGATCGTCAACGAACTGGATGGCGCGCCGATGTTATTGCGGAACGAGTTGATGAAACCTGCCAGCAAAGACACCGCAAACTGGATTCAATTGAAACTGGTCGGCGTCAAATCCAATCGCAATGCCGTCGGCGCGAAGGTGAAGTTGACGGCAGGTAAGCTGACGCAAGTGGATGAAGTCCGCAGCGGCGACAGTTATCTTTCGCATTCGGATTGGCGATTGCATTTTGGTTTGGAACAAGCGCGCGCAGTGGAGCAAGTCGAAATTCAATGGCCAAATGGCAGCGTAGAGAAACTGAAAGATTTGCCGATCAATCAAACGCTGATTCTTACCGAAGGCAAAGGCTGGCAGGTCGCTGGCAAGCCAACGACGAGCAAATGACTATTTCGAAACAAAACTTGAAGCGTCTGATTGTCGTGCTGCTGGCGCTGGGTTTTGGCGCGTGGGCATGGGGCGCTGAGTCTTGGGCGTTTCAATCGCCAACCGAAAAATGGCGATTGGGCAAAGCGGTGAATGGGGCCAAGTTTGTTGGTCAAGCAGTTTGCGCGCAATGCCATGAAGGAATTGCAAAGCAGCAGTCGAAAACGGCGATGGCGCTGGCTCTGATTCCTACAGATCAGGATGAGGTGTTGCGGCAGCGCGCTCCGCTGACGTTCAAGCTGGGCGAATTCACGTATCGCATCGAACGCCAAGGCGCACAGTTCAATTACAGCATCACCAACGGTAACTCAACGTTCACCTCACCTTTGCTGTGGAGCTTCGGCCACGGCACGTCCGGCAAAACCTTCGTCATTCAGCACAAAGGCAGTTATTACGAAACGCGCGTCAGTTACTTTACCGGCTTGGGAAGATTGGATTTAACGCCGGGAGCGCCGCGCGGCATACCGGCTTCGCTGGATGACGCGATTGGGCAACCGCAACGTCCCAACGAAGCGCTGGCCTGTTTCACGTGCCATTCGACGCCGACACGAGCCGCCAGCGAAGTTAAGCTCGATCAGTTCACGCACGGGCTGCATTGCGAAGCGTGCCACGGGCCAGGCGAAAAACATTTGGCAGCGCTGAAAGCCGGGAAGAAGGAATTGGCCAAGCAGGAAATTTTCAATCCACGGAACTGGCCTTCGGATGATGTGAATCAATTGATGTGCGGCGCGTGCCACCGCAGTTGGGAAGCTGTAATGCAATTGCCCGAACGTGGCGGCGATGCCAATGTGCGGTTTCAGCCGTACCGTCTGGCCAACAGCAAGTGCTATCAGAATCCTGACGACCGCCGCATAGGCTGCACCGCTTGCCACGATCCGCACGGAGATGTTGCGCACGAACCACGTGCTTACGACGCAAAATGTCTGGCTTGCCATCAGGGTGGAAACCTTCAAACGAAATCAGCCGAACGAACCGCGCCTGCTTGTCCAACGGGCAAACAGGACTGCACAACCTGCCACATGCCGAAGTTTGAACCTTCGCATCTGCATTTTAAATTCACAGATCACTGGATTCGCGTTGCCAAACCCGGAGAGAGGTATCCAAAATGAAAGTGTTTATTGCACCAAAGCATCGCGTCATATCAGCGTTGTTGATTCTGCTCTCTTCCGTGTCGGCGCAAACTCCGCCTGAGCCGGAATTGCAAATTCTACGGTTCGGTTGGAGCAACTATCGAACAGGCAATCTTGGGTTGGAAACGGGGATGGCATCGGCTGGTGATCGAAATTCGCCGCCGCCGAGCAAGGCGGATGCGACATTGGAAGTGTTGGGCGCGCGCTCTGCTGAAAACAAAGACGCCATTGCTGCTCTGGAAGAGCAGAAACGCCTACAACAGCGCCTGGAGCAAGCGAATATTCATTCAGACAAGAACCCGACGCCGCAAAGCCGTTATAAATATTCTTTAGAAGTGAAAAACGCTTCGCGCAAGCAGATTGCTGAAGTGCAGTGGGATCATGTGTTTTCCGATCCGCGAACCCGGCAGGAAGTGTTTCGCTATCATTTTGCCCGCCGAACGGAAATCAAACCGGACAAATCCGCCAAACTGGCGGTTTATTCCTCGGCCACGCCTTATGCCGTCGTCAGTGCTGATAAATCACGCACACAGGAAAGCGAACGAGTTGTCATCAGAAAAATCATTTACGCAGATGGTTCAGTCTGGGTAGCGCGTTGACCAGATCAGGGTTTCGGCGCACGTGCCCGGTCGTTTTTGAGCTGTTCAGCTTTCAGCCGTTGGACTTCGGCGAATTCGCGATTGGCATCTTCGGCGCGCCCAAGCTGACGATATAGCCGTGCCAGCATGTAGCGTTTGACGGGATCGGTTGGGTCTTTGGCAACGGCTCGTTCCAGCGGTGGTAATGCTTCGGCATTTTTACCTTGTCTGCTCAGGATTTTGCTCAGCAGCGCGTTGGCTTCCGTGGATTGCGGGTCAATCTGCAAAGCGATATTGGTGCTTTGCAGCGCGGGCTGGAGTTGGTCTCTGGCTTCCTGTGTGAAAGCCAGATGGTATAGCGTCAAGTAATCGCGCGGATTGCGTTTGGCTTCTTCGGCGAAATTGGCCAGCGCTTCCTGATTGTGCGCCAGTTTCAAATGCGCCAATCCCAGGGCGTAATACAATCGCGGCAAATCGGCGTTGAGCTTTTTCGCTTCGTTCAATTCTTCCAAAGCCTGCTCAAATTCCAAATCACGCAAAAACGCCTGGCCTTGCAACAAATGCAACGCGGGCAATCCGGCGGGAAAAGCCGCAAGGCGTTCCAGTGTAGCGCGGAAGCCCGGTTTGGCAGCACGCAGTTGCGACAAGCCGAGCGTGTACAGCACCGCGGCATCTGGCGAAGCAGTGTCCAAGGTTGGCGTAAGCTGTTCGATGGCTTCAGCGTCTCGCCCCAAGGTGGCGAGCGCCAGTCCATAAAGCTGCCGAGCCTGAACTGAGTTGGGAGCTTGTTGCAGGAATTTTTGCAGAACGTCCGCCGCTTGTTGCATCTGTCCGGCGCGGTAATGCGCAATCCCCAGATTCAGTTGGATTTGCGTCAACTGCGGCGCGAGTTTCAATGCGGAGGTGTAGGCAGAAACGGCTTCTTCGTATTTGCCAAGCCGTGCTAGCACGACGCCCAGGTTGGCTTGGGCTTCAACGTAATCGGGTTTGCGTTTCAGCAGCGCGCGGTATTCGTCCGCGGCTTCGGCGAATTTGCCTTCCTGTTGCAGGGTGACAGCGCGCTGGAATTGGGCGGTGATGTCCGCCGGTTGTTGCGGCAGGAATATAAAAGCCAGAAAAATAATCAGGACAAATTGCATCATAACACTTGAGACTTTAGCGCAAAAAATCAAAGGAATCGGTAACGGTTCAAGGCTTTTTGGCACTGCGCTCACGCCAGTCGGCTTCCATTTTTCGCAAGCTTGCAGCGTCAGCAGCATCGGGTTTTGCTTTCAGGTAAGTCCCAATTGCATCCGCTGCTCCTTTGAAATTTTGTTCGTGGGCGTAAATTTCCGCCAGATAAACATGCGCTCGCATGACGCTATCCGCGCCCATCTTCAACGCCTCTTGCAAACATTGCTTCGCTTCTTCGTTGTGATTGAGAGAAAGATTGGCATAACCCAGCAGCATCAAAGTCATGGGGACACTGGGTTCAAGCACGAACGCGTTTTCCAGATTGCTGATTGCCGCTTGAAAATTTTTCTGCTGAATCTGGCAATAACCAATGCCTCGAAAGGCAGGAGCGTGTTTCGGGTTGATTTTCAATGCTTGCGCAAAGTCCGCCTCGGCTTCAGAGAGTTTGTTTTGCTGCATCAGCAGAGTGGCGCGCTCGGTTAAAGCTTGAAAGTATTCGGGGTAAAGTTCGACGGCCTGATTGAACTGCAATAAAGCCTTATCCGCTTTATTCTCTTTTTGAAGTTTGAGGCCTTGTTCAAAGGCTTGGCGAGCCGACTTGGGGATGTTTTGTGCGGCCTCCGCCACGCTGATGGTTCCGGCTTTGTGGTCGTCTTTTTTGTTGTGCATTGGCAAACGCAGGTAAATATCAATCTGAACGCGATTGGAATAGGCACGATTCGAATCAGATTCCGCCGGGTCGCTGAACTGTTCCGGTGCGTCAGGATTGACGGCCTTCACTTTGTAACGACCGCGATCAACGCCGCGAAATTCATAATTGCCGTCGTCGTTGCTGGGAATATAACGGCTCAGGCCGTTCGGCATTTCCAGATAGACCTTTACTCTTGGCGCGGGTTTTCCATTGGGCAGATAAACGCGGCCAAACACGATAAAGCCGGGCCCGCCGACGGTTCCTAATTGTGCCTGAACGCCGACTGCCATCAGGCATAACATTACAAAACAGGTCAACAGTGCTAACCAGGACCGTTCAATTTTCATTACGTGCCTCCTTCAGAGTTCTGGCAGAACTCCGGCAAAAACTTCGAGGATGAATTTTGCTGACAGACCACATTCCGCAATATTTTTATGCAGGAAGTAATGCGCTGTCCAGGAAAGAAAACGGGGGCTGCAAGCATGTTGCAACCCCCATCAGTAACGCAATCATTCAGATTCGCGATTAGAAGAAGAACTTCGCCGCTAACTGGATGATACGGTTGCCGGATACTGCGCCGTGCAGCCCGTTGAATTCACCGACGCCGTTGCCCAGGCGAGGATTACCACTAAGCGTGGTGCCGCGAACGTTCAGTATGTTGGTCGAGGTGGCCTGTCGGCCATCCAGGTAAGCCTGGAAGTTATTCCAGTTCACGCCACTGTTCATATCGCTGAACTGTGCATGGTTGAACACGTTGAAAGTCTCAACGCGCAATTGCAAGCTGCGTTTGCCTTCACCCAATGCAAAGTTTTTGAACAGCGACAGGTCGGTCACATTGATGCCAGGGCGGCTCACGTAATTACGCGGGAACGCGCCTTTGGCGGCCAATGCTTCGGCCACGCTTGGCAACCGGATTGTTTCCCAGTTGAAGTACTTCGTCGCTTCTTTGCTCGCGTTTGGATCAGCCGTGAAGAAACCGCGTGTGGCTTCTGTCCAGCTTCCGCCTAAGCGCTGGTTGATGTTGATGTTATTGATACCGGCATTGACATCTTCGGGCTGTCCCGAAATGAACTGCGTGATGCCGGTAATCTGCCAGCCATTTGTGACGCCTTTAACCAGCCAGTTGCCGCCTTTCAGTCCAGGCAGCCGCCAGTCATAGTTCAGGATCATAATGTGCGTGCGGTCGAAGGCCAGACGACGGTAATCCGCACAACGCGAACAAACTGGATTGATGAAATCGCCGTAGGCATTCGCAGTGCCCATCGCCTTCGAGTAGGTGTAAGCCATACCGAAATTGACGGAACTGCCAAACCGTTTGCTCATCGTTGCTTGCAGTGAGTGGTAGTTTGATGAACCGCCCAGCGTGCGCATACCGACGGTGCCGTATCCGGGATACCGCTTCAGGAAGTCCGCTGCCAGCGCAAACTGGCCGGTGAATTTGACGCCTGCATCTTTGTAGATTTGCGGAAGACCGGGTTCTTCATCCGGGACGACGCCGCCCGCGAATTTCGACGGATCCTGCGCCGCTTTGGTAAACAGCTCACCGTATGGGCTGTAGTTCAGGTTTAACAGTTCCTGCTGGTGACGGCTGAGCGTGCCCACGTAACTGACGCTCATGACGGTGTTCCAGCCAACATCCTGTTGCACTCCTAAGCTGAAGCTCTGGGTGCTTGGGAGGTAGCCTTCTGGATCAACGCCGATTACGCTGGATGTGCCCAACGCCAAGCTTGAGCCTGAGTTTTGACCAACGGTGGCAAGGTTGCCGAAGTTAAAGGTCGGCCTGATGTAAAGAGGCGGTTGGCCAACAGCGGCGAAGGCCACTTCGTTGCCCTGGACGCGGTCATAAGCCAAGCGGTAACCGCCGCGCACGACAGTTTTCTTGGTACCGAAAACATCCCAGGCGAATCCAAATGCCGGGCCATATTGCAGGCCGCGATCTTTGATACCACCGGGGTAATAACCGTTCTTGGTGCTTTGTTGTCCATTGAACGGATCGCCCACTCCCGGCACGATACGTCCGACCAGGTAGGAGGGAAGCAGCGTGTTTGGATTGGCAGGATCATAAGCGCGCTGGTTCGGGCCAGTACATCCGCCGGCCTGGAACGTATTAGGTGCGCAGGTTGGACGGTAAAGTCGTACGGCTTTCGTTGGGTCGTACTTGCTGGCATCGAAGAAGTAATCCTGGTTCCGCTTGTCGAACTGCGGACGAATCCAGCTAAAACGCATACCGTAATCCAGCGTTAAACGGCTGGTCACCTTCCAGTTGTCCTGGATGTAGAACTCGTAGTTGCTGGAGCGATATTGCCCCTGGAAGATACCGATGTTCGGCTGCTGATAGGTGTTGAAAAAGCCTAGCAGTGCGTTGGAATACGGATGGCCCGTGTTATTCGGGTCGTTGACGTTATTGCTGAAGTTGATGGCAGCGGAATCGCCAGCGGCCTGATCCTTGCGGCTGCGCTGGAAGTAAAAGCCTGCCTTCAACGTATGCGTGCCGACGACTTTGCTAACGTTGTCATAAATGTCGAAGGTCGTGTTGGAGTTTTTGTACGGGAACTGGCTGTAACCAGTGGTGCCGCCAAAGTTGTTGTTCTCGATGCCGCCGAACGTGATGTTGAACCATTGATTCGCCGGATACGAGAACGGCAGCGCGAAATCCAGGCCAATGCCCGAATAGGTTGCAGCGTTTTCAACCGAAGGATTCAACGTCAGGTTGTTCTGGCTGGCTCCGAAGATAAATTCGTTGGTCAGCGTCGGCGAAAGCGTCGAAGTGACATTGAGTGTGCCGTTCCATGCCGGTGCCTGTTTAAAGATCAGGTTGTCGAACGGAATCTGGTTGTTGCCGCCCGTCCAACCCAAACCGTAAGGCATAATCTGCTGGTCGGAATCGCGGGTGTAACGAACATACGCACGGGTATTTTCCGTGACGTTGTAATCAACGCGGATGCTGTTTTCTTTACGCGGGTAGCTGACGCTTAACTGCGAATTGTGGTTAAAGCGGTAGCCATTATCTGCGCCGCCCAGCGGAGTGTTTTCAAACCGGCGGAAGAGTTGCAGCATTTTCTGGCCGCTGAGATTGATGCGATTGGCCGGAATAATATTTCCAGCGAATGCCTGGCCCGTAGTGGGGTCAATGATGGTGAGCAGATTGCCGTTGCCATCGCGGGTCTGGCTAAAATTGCCGGCCGCTTCCAGCGCTGTCGGAACACGTGATTGACGCGCCGACTGCGGCACCAATTGCTCCTGCCATTCCTGTGACCAGAAGAAGAACATTTTCTCCTTCAATTTGTCACTGCCCAGAGGGCCAAAGACTTTTTTCGGCAGCCAGACCGGTCCACCGATGTTGTATCCTTGCTGATTGTAACGATAGAAGTTGCGCGGGTTGCGCTGAATGCCAGTGTTCGGATCGCCAATGCGTCCGTTGGCGTTATTGAAAAAGCTATTGGCGTTAAATTGTTCGTGGCGGTGGAAGTAATAGCCTGTGCCGTGGAATTCGCTCGTGCCCGATTTGGTCACGATCTGAATTTCTCCACCCGATGAACGGCCATATTCGGCCTGATAATTGGAGCTCAAAATCTTGAACTCGGCGATGTTGTCCAGCGACAGGGCAATGTGCTGGGTAGTGTTCGAGCCGGTGTCCACGTTCGTGGTGCCGTCAATCGTCAGGTTATTCTTACCGGCTCGCGACCCATTGATATTAATGGCGTCGAAGGCCGGACCAGAGGTCGCGAAACCACGGCTAACGACTACGCCGGGCGTCAGTTTCAACAGGTCAAGGTAGTTACGGCCATTGACCGCAAGGTTTTGAATTTGCTGGTTGTTGATCGAGGTGCTTTGTTCACCGCTTTCGGTCTTGATCTGCAATTGTGCGGCGTCTGCTGTTACTTCAACGGTGTTCGAGATGTCGCCGACTTCCAGCTTGATCGTGCCGGTGGACTGACGATCAGAAGCATTGATGATGATGCCGCTCTGAACATATTTTTTGAAGCCTGCGTTTTCGACTGTGACGGTGTAATTGCCAGGTTGCAAGGATGGAAAAGAAAATGTTCCATCGGAATTGGTCTTTGTTTCAATTTGTAAATTTTTGGCTGGGTCGCTGACGATGATCTTGGCACCAGTCACCGCGCTCCCCTGCGGGTCTTGAACCGTTCCGCTTAAAGTGGCGCTGGTTTGACCCAATGCGGTTACGACTGATGCCAGCAATAACAACATTGCAAACCAGAGCGGAACCGTGCGTTTGATAGTGGATTCAAACTGCATGGAAAAGCCTCCGTAGAAAGACGAACGTCTAGGAATGAGACGCACGCCGGATTTGATGGAATACCCGCCACGTGGGAATTCAAGGCAGGCAACTACCGAAAACTCGATCTTTGGGGTATCGAGAGAATCAGCAATTAAATGTAAGGATATTTTCGTCCCAGCTCTAACGATCTATTTTTTTATCTTTGTTTATTGAATCCGACCATTGTGGAGAGAGATTCTCGATCGGTGGAGGGATTATTGTTTTTGATCGCTAAAAGGTCAAGCCAAAGTTAATTCGAGGTTCAAATTATTTCAAAGTTGATCAAACCGGGCGGATTCTTGTTACGAATGGATAGAGGGTAGTCCGTTTGGAAGACGGCCTAGTCTTTTTCCAAAATAACAAAAGCGATGGAGTGTTCAGGAGCGTGGGAAAGCGAAACGTGAGCGCTAATGATTTTCAGTTCCTCGATCAATTCGGCAGCTCGTCCGTGAAATCGAAGGTGTGGCGCGCCTTCGGTTGATGATATGATCTCGACCTCATGCCACGCCAAACTTTTCAGCGGCGTGGCGGCCCCCAGAGCTTTTCGCGCAGCTTCTTTGGCAGCAAAGCGCGCGGCATATCGTTCCGTTTTGGCGTTTTGATTGGTGAACTGTTCGCAATAAGCGATTTCAGCTTCCGTAAAGACACGGTTGCGGAACCGTTCGCCGAATTCATCCAGCGATTCTCTGATTCGTTTTATATCTGTGATGTCTACTCCGATACCGGCTACCATAAATCCGATGACCAACTTTTCTTTCCGCCAGCAGGGCGGAGTTCAGCTTTTAGTTTGTGAGCCGCTGGAGCGGCTGGGATTCAAAAATGCGTTTAGTACGCGGCTTGGCGGTGTAAGTCCCCTGCCAAAAGAAGCCCTTAGTCTGGGTAATTTCAGTCACGATGAACGCGCCAATGTCATTGAAAACCGCCGACGATTTTTGGCCGCCCTTGAAGCCGGCGATTGGCCAATGGTGACAGCTAAACAGATTCATTCCGCCGACATTCGTTCTGTCGCTGATTCCAGAGATGCTCTTGGCGAACCGCAACCCGGAGACGCTTTGACCGCAAACGTTGCCGGAATTTTATTGGGCATCCAAACCGCCGATTGTATGCCTGTGTTAATCGCTGACCCGCGCACGCGAGCCTTTGCGGCAATTCACGCGGGCTGGCGCGGCACACTGGCAGGCATCGTCGCACGGACAGTTGAGCGCATGCAACAAGAGTATGATTCGCGCCCGGAAGACTTGCACGCTGCGCTTGGCCCAGCGATTTGCGCCGAAGTTTTTGAAGTCGGTGCCGAAGTGCTGGACGCATTTCGAGAAAAATATAGTTACGCCGAAACGCTGTTTTCCAAACAGCAACCGAATGGCAAAGGGCACATCAATCTGAATCTGGCGAATACGCGTCAGCTTGAAGAGGCCGGATTGCACGCGGATCGCATTTACGATTGCAGCCTTTGCACCTGGCAGCGCAACGATTTGTTTTTCAGTTACCGGTTGGAACGCGGCGCTGAAAAACCCGTTGGGCGATTGCTGGGAGTGATTGGACGCGAGCTTTGATTTTGAATTTTGGGTTTTGAGTTTTGGATTGAGGAGTAACAAGTGAACACAAAAATTTTGCTTTTGGCTTTGATGGTTTCTTTGATGGTGAGCGCGCCTGGTTTGGCTCAGGACAAACAGGATAAGCAGGCACCCGCGACCGCTCAACCGGTTGATTCCGACGAAGAGCTTCGCAAGGCCATTGAATCCAGCAGCGGCAGCGAAACTCAGATTGTTACCAATCTGGAAGGCTATCTAAAGAAATTTCCCAAGAGCGAGCATCGCCAGGAAATCGAGGGCGAAATTTATAAAATTGCCGTCAAGGTACGTGACCGAGATCGCGCGATATCTTATGGTCAGAAGCTTGTTGAATCGAATGAAAGCAACATTGACGCGCTGACCAATCTGGTGACGATGCTGCGCGAACGCAATGCCAATGGCGATCTGAACGTTGCCGTCACTTATGCCAATCAGCTCGTTCGTCAGTTTGAGGGAATTGTCAGTTCCAGTCCCAAGCCAAGGCGCATGAGTGCTGCTCAGTGGGAAGAGCGCAAGCAGCAAGGACTGGCTTCGGTTTATCTGGTCCGCGCCAGAGTTCACGCAGATATGGGCAGCGATGAAAAAGCGAAGGGCGATTTGCAAAAAAGCTTTGAAGCCGTGCGAATGGCAGGTGCGGCGGTTGTCCTGGGCGAACTGGCTGAAAAGCGCAAAGCGGTTGACGAAGCGATTGATTATTACGCGCAAGCTTTTGCTATTGCTCTGGTTACGAATGAAGACGTTGACGCAAAAGCCATCCGCCGCAAGCTCAACCAGCTTTACGCCAGCAAACATGGTTCTGAAACGGGCTTGGGCGACCGCTTGCTGAAAGCTTATGACGCCTTCATCAAAGAGCGTGAAGAACGGCTGGCAAAACTGGAAGTGCCGAACATCAACGAAGGCGCAAACAATGCGCTTGGTTTCAAACTTACCAAACTTGATGGTTCCAAGCTGGATTTGGCGACACTGCGCGGCAAGGTGGTTGTCTTCAATTTTTGGGCGACCTGGTGCGGCCCTTGTTTGACGGAAATGCCGATGTTTGAAAAGACGATTGCCAAATTCAAAGAAGACAAAGACGTTGTCTTTTTGGCAATCACGACGGACGAAGACCGGGAGTCAGTTGCGCCGTTTTTGAAACAGCACAAATTTAATTTGCCTGTAGCTTACGCCGATTACCTGAACGACTTTTTCTCGGTCAGTTCGATTCCGACAACCATCATTCTGGATCGCAAAGGCGAAGTCGCTTTTCGACAGGCAGGGTACAACCCGCGCACCGATTTCGTGTCGGAGTTAAGCGGGCGAATTGAAGACGCGAAAAAGAAATGACGGAGAGAAAGAGGGATGGAGAGCTTTCCGAAATTAGACGCCTTCTTCTCTCAATCCCTCATTTTCTCCATCCCTCTTTCTCATCGAGATGGCGGCAC
>CAZXHW010000020.1:0-22295 GCA_964639915.1 uncultured Heliomicrobium sp. | reverse complement strand
CTATCACCAGCCAGAAAGCATCAAACAATCGTTCGGCAACCATCGAAGGGATGACTGCGGCAAAGCGGACGGCTGTCCATCGTGAAACCAGCCAGGCGCGCACCAATTCTCCCAATCGCATCGGCAGAATTTCATTGGTAAATAATCCTGCGTAAATCGCTTGTGTGGCGCGCAGCGTGGACAATTCGCCCAAAGGTTTCAGTAACAGCCGCCAGCGAAAGCCCTGGCAAACATAGCTCGCCACGTCACAGACGACGGCGAGCGCGATCCATCGCCAATCCAGTTGAGAGAGCATCCCTCGCAATTGGCTGAATTGAAAATCGTGCAGCACCCAGATCAAACCGCCAATCGCCAGCAAGTATCCAAGCGACGGTTTGATCCATTGCAGCGAAGGTTTGGCCGGCGGCGCGATCAATTCGCCAACTGTGGCAGTTACTTCATCCATTCCAATCCTTCTTTCAGTTGGCGGTAAAATTCGTTGACGTTGCCGTCGAAACGATGGTTATTGGCTTGAATCACTGAAATGCGTTTTGGCTCGCGCGCAGCCGTTGCCAGCAGCTTGGCTTCTTCAAAAGAGACAAACTCATCTTTGCTGGAATGCAACATCAAATAAGGAAGCGGCGTGATGTAGGCCATGTAGTCTTTGGCGTGAAAGGCTGGCTCATTAGGTTTAGATTTGGTGATGTATGTCACGTTGTCGCGCCAGGTCCAACCCAACACATTTTCATCTCCAAGGCCAAAGGTCACCAGGCCATTAAAGGTCCGTTTATTTTCTGTGCCCGCCGCAGCCAGCACGCTCAATCCAGCGCCTTCTGACCAGCCCACCAGCGTTACTCGTTCGTTTGCGCCTTTGGTGATCCATTGTGCAATTTGGTGAAAATCGCTGACGACATCGTGTTCCTTGATTCCAGCGCCTCCCGTAAACCCGGTTAAATAGGTTTTGGTATCCAATCCGTAAACGTCATATCCCCAACCGGCCATTTGTTGAGCCAAGGTGATGGCCCAGCCTCGCCAACCCCCGTCGCCAGGGGCGAACAGCACCTTCCGATTCAACTTTGTGCCGGTTGCCGGATAGAAATAGATGTCCTGTTTTTGTCCGCGAATTGTCACGACGTTTTTGCCGGATGTTTGCGCGAAAGAAAAGCTCGATAAGGCCAGCGCCAATCCAAACACGCTGAACGTCATCAAACCAATTTTACCAATGGATAACTTCACTTCTTCTCCTTAGAAAATATGCAGTACGCGAGTTGTTAATCGCGCAATCGCCTTGGAATTGGCGTGCCACAAGTTTGGCGGGGAAACGATTGAAATACGTGACGTTAGCGGATTGCTCGATTCACTGACTGAGGCGATTTGGCAGACGTTTCGTTTCGATAGCATTCCAGCCACAAACGAATAAAGAGCCATTGCCGAAACTTGAAGGAAGAGGAAAAAAGAAAGCGGACGCTCCTGAAGCAAAACTCGGGAACGTCCGTCTTTGGGATTGGGGCACGAAAAATGGTTATTGCGCTGCAATTACCACAAAGTTTGTGTGCCCGTTGCGATTTACCAGCAAAACAGCGGTTTTGCCTTCCGACTGTTTCATCAGTCGCTCAAATTCGGTCTCATTGCTGACAGCCTGACGATTGACTTGCTGAATCACGTCGCCGCGCTGCAAGCCCGCCTCATCCGCACGACTGCCATCTTGAACCTCCGTCACCACCACGCCGTTGGTGTTGGCGGATAATTGGAGCTGGCGCGCAATCTGTGGTGTTAGGTTGTCAACCGACAAACCGTTGAGCGAGCTGTTTTCCGGTTTCTCATTACTGGCGATTACCTTTTCGTTCGGCAGTTCGGCCAGTGTGATGTTGACTTCACGCGGACTGCCATCGCGCCCGACTTTCAATTTGACCGTCGAATTCGGCGCAAGCTGGCTCACTTTCAATCGCAGCTCACGGCTGTCATCCACGCGAACGCCGTTGAGTTCTGTGATGACATCGCCTTGGGCCAGACCGGCTTTCGCTGCCGGGCTATCCGGAGTGATTTCGCCAATTAACGCGCCGTTCGCGGTTGGCAGATTGAAAGCCTTCGCCAGTTCCGGCGTCACCGGTTGAATGATCACGCCCAAATAACCGCGAATAACTTTGCCGTTTTTCAGCAATTGATTCATCACCGTCTGCGCCAGATTAGCAGGAACAGCAAACCCAACACCTTGATTGCCACCCGCGCGAGACAAAATCGCCGTATTGATGCCGATCAACTCTCCATTCGCATTGATCAACGCTCCGCCAGAATTGCCGGGGTTGATCGCCGCATCGGTTTGAATGAAGTCTTCGTAATCCTCAATACCCAAATTTCCGCGTCCTGTCGCGCTGATAATCCCCATTGTCACCGTCTGACCTACGCCAAACGGATTGCCGATGGCCAGCGCAAGGTCGCCAACCTGCACTTGCGAAGAATCCGCAAACTGCAAGGTTGGCAAATTCTTGGCTTCGACCTTCACGACGGCGATGTCTGTTTTGGGATCGGCACCGACCACACGCGCTTTCAACTCGCTTTTGTCTGCGGTGAGAACCCGTATATCGCTGGCGCCTTCGATCACGTGGTTGTTGGTCAGAATGTAACCATCCGAAGCGACAATTACACCGGAACCTAAACCTTGTTCTCGCTGTTCACGCGGCTTGCCCGACGGCCCTCGTTGCCCAAAGAACTCACGAAATCTGGGGTCATCGAATAACGGCGACATGCCTTCATCGCCATTGTTGGCTTTAACGACTTTGGTAGCCGCAATGCTGACGACGGCGGGTTGCGCCTGCTTGACGATGGGCGCAAAACTGGTCACCAGTGCTGCGGCATTGATGTTGGTTTTCTTTGGTTCACTCGTGACAGCATCCCGATTCCCACGAGCATTCAGGCTCTGAGCCTGCCCCTTATGCGTAGCGAACATAAGACCGGTCAACAAAAACAACAGTAAACCGGTGATGGTAACAGTAACCTTGGCGTCGCGATAAAAACCGCTTTCTCGCTGGTCTCGAAAGCGACGCAGAGTATTCAACAAATTGATTTTCATAAGCCTCCTTCTCAATGGCGGTTGTTATTGCCGCCTGTCAGTTAACTTGGCAAAGGTTGTGCCAGCGGATGGTGAACGAAAAACCTCGGAAAACTTGTAAAAAGAATCGTTTTAGGGAAAAGCAGGCTGGCAAGAGCGTGGCGGTTTGGTCGTTCTTGCCAGACAAATGCAAGCGCGCCACAAAAAAAGGGCCAAGAGCAAATTTCGCCCTGGCCGCAAGCAACGAATCATCACGACAAATGCACTCAAGTAAGCGCGGAAGAGACTGGCAGGGAAGCCACAGCCATGCCGTCGGGAATCATTGATTCAGCATGAGGTTCAAGCTCGGCGCTCAGCATTGGCCAGGCCGTTTCTGACAGCAACCGAAATTTATTTTCTTTCAGTTCGGTAAGCTGATTGAGCGCTAAGCCAATCTTTGGCAAATCAAAGACATTGCGATAAATCACATATCTGGGTTCCCAGGTGTCGGCGAACTTGGCTTTATATTGTTTGATGCCACGAAAATTGAAGATAAAGCTCAAATGCTGAAAGAACCCGTGAACCGCTCTTTCCGCCGCGTTGGCATGTTCGCGTTCCTGAAATCCTGCCATCGGAGCCATTCCAAGATTGAATCGAGCGAAGCCATGGTCCTGGCACCAGCAAAATAGCTTTACAAACAGGTAATCCATAATCCCGTTAGGCGGGTGTAACCGATGCCGCATCAAATCAATCGTTGCTTCACTTGTACGCAGGGAAGGCAGCAAGTTGACGAAGGCCAGAATGTTGCCTTCCTTGTCTTCAGCAGTGAAAACCGTTGTGGTGCGCAAGTATTCCGGTTCAAAACATCCCAGCGTAAAGGTGCGTTCGCGTTTGCCGGGCAACTGCAGCCATTCGTCGGAGACGGTTCGCAGTTGCGCCAGCAATTCATCCGATAACGGGGCAGGATAGGAGCGAAAACAGACTCCCTGTTTTTCCAACTGCCCCACACGTTGGCGAAATCGTTTGAAGCGCGGATTCGTCAGCTTGAATTCCGTCAAATCCACAATGGCATCATCGCCGATCTTCAACCGTTTGAGTCCTGCTTGTCGAAACAGCGGCAAGCAGTTGGAAGTTGTTTGATGCCAACTCACGGCCCATCCATTGTCTTCGCAGAACTGTTTGAAGGCTTTGATTGTTGCGCGAATTTGGTTTTGTGGACCGAGTGGGTCGCCTAACGCGACCGCGATGTTAGCGCCGACGCGATAGGCGATAAAACAATCGCGCGTTTCATTGAAAAAGTAAGATTTGTCCGGCCAGAGCTTGAAATAGTCCAGGGCTGTGCGTCCGTGATGCGCCAACAGATCTTTGGCGTGTTCGCGCTCTTGCGGCAATGTTCGTAGTCGGTAAAGCATCGGGCGAAACACCACCAGCAAAGCATATCCTGCAAGCGTCAACATCAGTACTTGCAAAGAATCCAAAAACCAGACTGCATAACGTGTTTGCGGCACAAGCGCGGAATCTCCGATCAGAGACAGGCACAAAAGTGTTTGTCGCATGGAAGCCAGCCAGTTGAAGTTGACGCCAAAATGCTTTGGGTCAAGCAGCCAGAATCCCGCGACGCCGTAACTGAAGGCCGCCAAAGTGGCAATGGTTAGCCGTAGCGCCGTTGTCTGCCAATTCAACTCACGGCTTTTAACGACGAAACTGCGACGCGCATAGAGCAATGTCGCCATCAGAATCAGCGCAGAAATGCCTTGCCAAAAATGCCACTCTTTGAAGCCCTGGAGCAGGAACGAAAACGCCGTAAACGCCAGGACGGTCTGCCACGCGCGTCGTTTGCGTTTGTATATGTTGACTGCGGACACAACCAGGGCAAAGCCCAATAACAATGTGAACGAACGCGGAAAATGAAAAAATTCCAGAGGAGACAGTTCGCGCAGTATTGGATGAGGCGTATGGTATGCTGTTGCTGGCGCGTGATAGGCCGCCTCAAACAGATTGGCCAATCCGCTGATAAGAACGGAAAGTGTTATGAAAATAATCGGAAGTTGTTTGCGTTGCATGATTCGTCCTTTCGCCCAGCGCGTAATCTGCAAATTACGCGCCAGCGAAAAGGACAGGAAGAACGCGGGTTTGGGGCTGAGCGAGTGACACCTTTGCCACAAGAGTGAGATGCCGCAACCATTTCGCCTCACAAAGGGAGCCCAGCGGCATCAATTGATGAATCGGCTGCGTTCGCTGGCCAACCGATCAGGGGGCATCGCGCCAAAGTAAAACGCCACTCGGTATGTATGAGGCGCTGGAGACGTGAAAGGTTTGAACTTGAGGTTGACCAACGAAGAGAAATCTTTCATCTCCACTTCTGCGGTTTCGGTTTCCGCTTCCCGCCAGAACACACCAAAAGTATTTTGCGCATCCACCGACGCCGCCAGCCAGCCGCCATTCAGCGCGCGAGTTTTTTGGGTGGCAAAATCAAATACGCCATTCGCCGCGACAAGCTTGCGACTTTGCTGCGATGGATCGCCGATGACGATGGAGCTTGCCGACCAGAACGCCTGCTTCCCATCAGCAGTTTTGGGCGTCACGCGGTAATCCACCGTGAAAAATTCTTCGTTGGCTTTTAGCGTGATGATGCGTTCAATGCGCGCGCCTGTCGGGTAAACATCCGGCGCGTCGTAAGCGAGTTTCACGACTGCTTGCGCGCCCATTCCAGACAGGATTTCCGCCGAATATTCGCGGTTGAAGGTGCCGTACATTCCGCGTTTACGCCGAGCGTTGCGAGTTGGATCAGCCGGGTCAAGCTCGACAAACTTGTCTCGTAAACCTCCCACGCTGGTGAACACGTTTGCACCCGTTCGTTTGTTGATCAGCGCAAAGGCTCGCGCTCCTGCGCGCGGCGAAACCACCAAGCGCAAAAACTCGTTTTCCAGCACGTAATCGTCAAAGCCGTCGCGGTCAACGTCGTAGCTAAACGCCACCGCTTCGCCTTTTCGCAACGCCAGCAAATAGATCTTCGCTGTTTCAGTCAAAACTCCGTCGCTGAGGGTGACGTTGAATTGGTGAAGCGCCGTTTTAGTCCCGGGTGGAAAATTGAACGTGAAGGTGCTCTGCATTTCTTCGTCCGGCGCAAGGCTCAGCGCCGGAGCGTTCAGCAGCAAAGCATCGCGTCGAAGTGCGATCCGTTGGCCGGTATTGTTCCCGGTTCGCAAACTGAACTGCGCAGAAGTCGCGTTAGCATCATTTGGCAGAAGCAGTGGCGGATAAATTTCCAGATTGGTGTCAGCGCGAAGCTGAACGGCGGTTTTCGGAAACACCTGCCAGGAAAATCGCGGCAGGATTTCGGCGCTCGTGGCTGGTGAATTGAATTGTCGTGAATTGGCGATCAGTGTCGCTTGTAACGTGGCCTGATCGTCGGCGACAGCTTGTTTGCCGATCGGTACTGTGAACGTGACGGTCTTTGTTGTTTGTGGTGCAAGTTCAACGTCCTGAGTGAACTGTTCTTGCCGAAACAGGCGGGCAACAGTCAGTTGCAACTTCCCACGCACGGCTGCCGCAGCCGTGCGGTTAGAAAGTTCAACTGCGACCTGATTCGTTTCGCCAATGATCAGCTTCGTCGTTTTGACCGTCAGTTCAGGCAAACTCCGTTCGTAAACGACTTCAACATCCAGTTCGTGCTGACGACGACCAGCCAACTCGTCCGCATCGTCTGAATTGGCGCCGCGGCGAGGCTGAACCAGTTTGATCGTCAATCGTTTGCTGGTAGCGTCGTAGCTGGAAATTGCTGGCTGTCCGTCAATTGTCACTGCCCCCGCCGGAGCGTGCGGCAAATTCAAAACGACTTCGGCAGCATCCGGCGCATAAAATCGCAGATGGATTTTGCCGTTCGACAATTCGCGTTTGGTCAATTCCGCCGTAGCGTAAACCACTTCTTCACCGCCGGAACCGAGCGGCAATCGCAGTGGCAGCATCAAGGCATCGCGCGCTTGCAGGGTAAGTTCGGGCAGTTCCAATCTGCCAGTGGAAGCCGGATCGGCCACATTCAAACTGACTCGCATCAGGCGTTTGTCGTCAAAGTTCGCCAGACTGATAAAGCCGAATGATTGTTTGCCGTCGTCTGGAATCAATTGAGTGGCAATCAAATCCGGCTCCACGCTTGCGCCTGCGGAAGCCGCGGCGACGGTTTTGTCACCGGCTTTGGTCACACGAGCTTTGACTCTGCGATTGACGCCCAGCCGTGAAAGCCGGCTGACGAATTCGACCGTTGCTGATTGCACGCTGGCGATCAGTTCTTCGCGGTTGGTCTTGCCCGGTTCGGTGGGAACCGTTCGCCAGAAATCCGGCACGACGATCACGCGCGAAGCCAGCGGTTCGGCTTTCAATTCGTTCAGTCCCGGTCCTGTCGGCAGGGAAGGCGTACAAACTAACAGTCCACCCGCTTTCACAAACTCCACCAACTTCCTCTGCGTTTCAACTGACAAAGTCAGCTTGTCTTTTCGTCCCTCCGTCCCTCTATCTCTCTGTCGTTCTTCGTTGGCTGCCGTAATTTCTTCGCGGCCGGTTGCCGAAGTTTTCTTCAACGCTTCATCGTCAAAGGTTGGCAGCAGAATGGCTTTGTGCCGTTTCAGTAATTCCAGCGGCTGAAATTCCAAGTCTAGATATTCGACCGAAAGCTGATTAAGTTGACAGAACTGCTGAATCTGCAATTGCGTGCGGGAAATCCGCAAAACGTCTTCACGCGTCAGGTTAGGTTGGTCGAAAGAGCTAATCGGATAGACCAAACCCAAGTCGGCGGCTTTGTGAGCGGCGGCGAGTTCATGGCCAAGTCCGGCAATCAACCTGCCGTTGCGATGAACGGCGGCAGCTCGCGGACGTTCTTCCCGAGCCAGGTTCAAAGCCGATTCCCAAGTGTAGTAATGATTGGCCCAGGGAACTTCATACACGGCAGGATAAAGCGTGTCTTGAACAGGGAAGTAATTCAGCCCGCGTAACCCGTGACCAATCATCACTCGCGATGAAAGCAGCGTATTGGTTGGATCAGCAACTTTGGCGTAACTGTCTTCACCGGTGCCGTACCATCCAGCCTGATATTCGATGATCATTGGGGGAAAGTGCGGTTGGGTCTTCAGCGTCTCAGTATAAAGCTGCAAGGTCGCCGTGTCTTCCCAGCGCAGCGCTGCGTCGGTTCCGAAATTGAAATACCACTGGCCCATTGCACCAATGTTGTGCGGTGCTCCGGCAGCGGAAATGCGCATATCCGTTGGATTGATGTATACCGGCACAGTCGCGCCGGCTTCGCGCAGGAATCCGGCGAGCGAATTCATATATCGCCAGAAAATCGGGCCATTGTAATTTGTGCGGTTAATGGCTTGATCGTCGTCAAGCTGAATCGCAATGACGTTGCCGCCTTCGGTCGCCTGCCGGTTTTTCAGCACTTCGCGCATCACGTCGGCGAACCAGCGACGTGTTTGGCGCATATGAGTTTCGTTGGCCAACCATTGCCTGCTGGCTTCTTCGGAATTGGATGAACTGACGCCAGCCAAAGGCGGATAATGGCCATCCAACCGCGCAGTTTGGTTCATTTGGTGTTCTGGTTTGGCTAGCAGCCAATCCGGATAACCACCATTGCGCCATTCATTTAGAATTACCGGGCCTGGGCGAACGATAACGGCAAATCCCATCTCGGCAATCATCTCCATCAAACCCTTTACGTCACGTCTAGGGTTGGAATGGCCGTCAAAATCCAACTTGCCTTCTTCCGGTTCGTGCCAATTCCAGGCGATGTACAGGTCAACAGTGTTGATCCCCATTTCCTTCAGTTTGACCAAAGACTTCGCCCATTCGTCGCGCGGGATACGGTTGTAAAAAAAGGCTGTGCTGTGCGCGAAAAACGGCTGACCGTGGAGCTGAAACTGCGGATAACCATTCACCACTTGTACTGGCTGATTGGCGTTAGAAAATTGGGTTAGAGTGGCTTCCGGACAAGCCGGTTTCTTAAAAAACGAAATTGCCAGCAAAGTGGAAATCAAACAGATAAACAGCAGTTTTTGCATAGGTTTGCCTAGAGGTTACTGTTCATTCAGGCGGGAAGTGATTCTGTAAAGCCCTACCATTGCGCCGATTGTGCCCAGAGTGATTCCTGCGATAATCAGCCAGGGGCTTGTTCCCAGCCATTTGTCCATGACGTACCCGACGATGATTCCGCCGATAATGTTTGAAGACATTACACCGCCCAGCGTCATCGCTAGTGCCAGTTTAGATTGTTCGGGCTTTGGAACTTTCATAAGTTGACTCGTAGACCTTCAAAAGAACTTGGCCACGGTAATATTCGGTATCAGCATCGAACCTGCCATAACCCTTTTCATTAGGATAAAACCTTTGGATGGTGAGTCGCAGATTAGCAAACCTGGCATCCTAATGCGGAAAATTTTTCTCCCCGGCGACTCAAAGAGACCCACAGACATTTTCCTATTTTTACAAATCTAGTATCCTTAGCGATGCCACCTCGATCAGCGACGCAAATTGTTAGTGATTTACCCGAGCTGGACAAGTAGTTTCTGGGTTCAGGACCGAACATAACTATCTCTCGCGAAGTGGTGCGAAAAAGATTTTTGTCTAATTGCTGTTTACTCAGAAATGGTATTACTGGCTGGTTGGGTTTTACTGCACACTACAAGGTTAGGACAACCGATCCCACCAGCAAGTAAGTTCCAGCAGAATATTTTGTTGAAGTATGGGCACGAGCATCCCTTCTAAAAAAGTCAATGTATAAGATCCTTATTGCAGATGATCATGCGGTAGTGCGACGTGGGTTGCGACAAATTATCAATGACGAACAGGATTTCGAGGTTGTCGCCGAAGCCAAAAACGGCCATGAAGTCCTGGACCTGATTGAAAAAAATGGTTGCGACGTTGTCGTGCTCGACATCACTATGCCAGACAAGAACGGGTTGGCGGTTTTGCAGGAAGCAAAAGTTGCTCACCCCAAATTGCCGATTCTGATTCTCAGCATGCACCCTGAAGACCAGTTTGCTTTGCGAGCATTGAAGCTTGGCGCCGCTGGGTACCTGACCAAAGAAAGCGCGCCGGAAGAACTGGTCGGCGCTTTGCGCAAAGTGATCAATGGCGGCAAATACATCAGCTCGACGCTGGCTGAACAACTGGTTGCGGAAATCGGATCGGACTCTCCGCGGCCTTCGCCGGAACGTTTATCAGAGCGCGAGTTCCAGGTGCTAAGAAAGATCGCTCAGGGAAAGACGATTGGCCAAATTGCTGAAGAGATGTCCTTAAGCGTTAAAACCGTCAGCACCTATAGAACACGCTTGCTGCTGAAAATGAAGATGAAGACAAATGCCGAACTTGTCCGGTATGCCGTGCAACACGGCCTGGTAGATTTCGGAGAATGATTTTGTATGGCAGTCTGGCCCTGCAAAGTAATTTCTGTTGGCTGGTCGCCATTGCTTAATCTGGATGTCATTTTTCTTTGCGGCTTTACTCTGTTTCACCTCACTTGATTCATTGACAACCCCCGTCCTTCTTGTAACTTCTGTGGCTTGCCAAAGCGAAGCCACAAGTTATTTCTCGGCCAAGCTTTGCCGCTGCCCATCTGAACAAAGCGGTTGTGGTAACAATGCCGTTCCCCCGGCAAAGCGATTCCGAAACGCATAAATTGTTTATTGAAATCCCGTGCTTTGGTTTTTGACCGAACAGCGTAAGCCTTCGTTTTTTGGACGAGGCCATCGAACGCCGTACGGTTAGGATAGTGCCCTGAACTGTTTACCCTTGGAGGCTTACATGAACCGGATCACATTCAGGTATATTCACATTTTCTTTAGCTTGGCTTTATTCATCACCCTGCTCACACCTCTGTCGACTGCCGCTGCTGGTGGTACAACCACTGAAAACGGTCTTGATGCATATTACTTCTCGCTCAAAACAACGACTCCGTTGCCAGCGTCGCCGTATAGCTTGCTGATTCAATCGCCGATTTTCTTTAATGTTCCGGCTGGATCCGTGTTGTCTGTCCACTTGATGCGGGGAGACACCATGGTTGCGACCAGCACGCTGACGTTCCAGCAAGCCTATCAAAAAGACTTGCAGTTGCCCGCCGTGCCTATCGCTTCGTTTGTTCCTCCTGGCAATTCAACCAATGGCGGGCAGCCGTTGCCAAACACTTCCTTGACGGTCGGCATTGCCGATCTAACCAAAGTGGTTCAGGAACCGGCGGCTTATAAATTCTTATGGACCTTGTCTTCTGGTGTGATCAGCACGCCGCGCAGTGCGATTGTGACGGGCCAACCTGCCGGATTTGTGGTGGTTGATTTGGAACTTCTGGCGGTGGCCGCCGCTGCGGCTGTCGGAGATCAAAAACCCGGATCTGTTCTTTTCTTCAACCGGTACACGTCCAGCGCCAGCAATCCTGCTCGTGAAAATTCAACGATCAACATCACCAATACCAGCATAACGACGACGGCTTTTGTCAGGCTGTTTTTGGTTAGCGGAACAACTTGTCAGACAACGGAAATCCAGCTTTGCCTTGCCGCGCAGGAAACAGCCAGTTTTCTGATGAGCGATTTTGACCCTGGCATAAAAGGCTATGCGATGGCTGTTGCTACAAATCAGCAAGGGCAGCCGATTCAGTTTAATTCATTGACTGGCAATGTCGTCGTCAAACAGACAGCCAGTAATACTTCTGGCTCTTATTCTTCTGTTCTGAACGCGGTTGCTTTGGCGAAGCGTAAAGATGGCGCCGTCACGAACATGAACGGCACTGCCGAAATGATTTTTGACGATGTGAACTATGACCGTTTGCCCGGCCAGATCGCTTTTGACAGTGTGCCGAGCCAGGTTGGCGCAGCAAATTTGACTGTGCTTTCGATGTATCGCCCGCTGGCGGATTTCACAACCGTTCCGAATGCCGCTGTTCAAATTAGTGGCTGGAGCAAGAACAATTCCGGCGTAGTGGCGTCTTCTGCGGGAAACCTGACCTCCACTTGCTACAGCGATGTGCTGATGTCCACATTCCGTTTGCAGCCGACGGGGATCAATCAATTTGTGCCCTCAGGTTCCACAGCCTGGTTTGCCGCTTCGGCGAATGATTTGCAGCCGTTGATGGGCGCGCAGTTCAACACTGGCGAATTCAATGTTGGCGGCAATGCTCGCCCATTAAGCTTTAGCTCGGAATATAAAATCAGAATCCCGGTGATGGTTGTCACCTGCCCTCAATAGGGCATCGGCTGACGATCACTTCTTTTCTTCGTCGCGGTGGTACATTTCCCGCCAAGCCGACAGGTAAGGCGAGTGGCCGTTTTCGGATTCGCGGAGTTGTTTAATGACAGGCTGAGTGAATTTGTTGACGATGGCGTTGAGCATGACGCGCAGCGCCTCTTCTTGTTGTTCGCTTAAATTGCCCAGTCGTTTACGGCTTCGTTCGAATTCGGCAATGGCCATTGCGCCCGCTTGCTGCCGAAACGTTCCGATCACAGCGTTAATGTCGCCTTCGGACAGTGCTTCTGCAAAGCGCGTGACTTCTTCGGCAATGATCGTTTCAGCGCGCTCGGCTTCGCGGTGGCGCTCTGCCAAGTTGGATTCGGCGATGGATTCCAGATCGTCAACGTCGAAAACAAACGCGTTGTCCAGTTGGTTGATTGCCGGATCAACATTGCGTGGCACTGAAATGTCCACAAGCAGCATCGGGCGATTGTGCCGGGCGGCTAGCGCGCGTTTCACCTGAGCCGGAAGGATCAAGTAATTGGGAGCGCCCGTGGAGCAGAGAACGACTTCGGCTTCCGCCATTCGCTGCTCGAAATCTTCAAGGCGCACAGCTTCGCCATTCATTTCTTCAGCCAGCTTGAGGGCGTTTTCATAAGTCCGATTGGCAATCAGGATTTTGCTGGCTCCGCAATTCAACAAATGTTTTGCCGCCAGTTCCGCCATTTCACCCGCACCAATCAGCATCACGGTCGAACCATTCAAAGTCTCGAAAACCTTGCGCGCCAGTTCGACGGCGACAAAGCTGATCGAAACTGCGTTTGAGCCGATGCCAGTTTCGTTGCGGACACGTTTGGCAACGGAAAATGCGCGGTTCATCAATCGGGTCAGCGTGTGGCCTACGCTGCCGCTTTCCTGCGCCAATTGAAACGCGTCTTTGACCTGGCCGGTGATTTGCGGCTCGCCAACGACCATGGAATCCAGCGAAGACGTGACGCGAAAGATGTGGCCGATGGCGGAAAGATCTGCATGTCCGTAACAATGCTTGGCAAGTGTTTCCGGCTCGCACTGGTGAAAGCTGCGTAAGAATTCGTGCAGGTGAGAAATCAGGCGTTCGCCGTCTTTTTGATCTTTGGTTGCGGCAATCACTTCCACGCGATTGCAGGTGGAAACAATGACGGCTTCGCTGATCGTCTGACCGTCGGCTAATAACCGCAGCGCATCCCGCAAACGGGATTCGGCAAAGGCCAGCCGTTCACGGATTTCAACCGGCGCGGTTTTATGACTGATTCCAACGACGACGATACTCATAAGCTGAATGATGAAGTTGGAAGGATGAATGATGAACCAACGAGGGCAATTCATCCTTCATCACTCATAATTCATCCTTTAACCAAAAACGTGATAACCGCCCAGCGCCCGCGTTCCAAGCCAGGTCAGCATGACGACGGCGAATCCAATGATTGATAACAAGGCTACGCGGCGTCCGCGCCAGCCAGCCAGTAATCGGTAATGCATGATGAACAGGTACACCAGCCACGTCACCAACGCCATCACTTCTTTGGGATCGTTATGCCAGTAACGTCCATCGCGTTGGTTGTTCCAGAAAATGCCCGTCACAACTCCCAGCGTCAGCAGCACAAAGCCAACTGTCAACGACCGATAGCCGATTTCGTCGCACGTGTTGAGCGCGGGTAGTCGCTGAAAGGCTGCTCCAAAATGTTTGGCCTTCAGCTCTCGTTCCTGAATCAGGTACATCACGCCGCACACAAACGTGACGATAAACGCAGCGTAAGAAAAAATGACCAGCGTGACATGAATCGGAAAAATGATTTTGGTGAATGCGTTGGCTGTGATTGCGCCTTCCAGCGCGTCCGGCAGCGTTTCCGGAGAATCAGGCAGAATCATCGAAACCAGAGCAAACAAATACACCAGCGGCAACAGGAACACCGGCAGCGCGCGAGTCTGGTACCGGTGGCTGGTCACTAAAAAATAGCCTACGATTGCCCAGCTTATGAACGAACTGACTTCGCGCGGATTGACAATGGGAAAATGACCTGCCTGCCACCAGCCGAGCAAAATTGCTGCCGTGTGCGTAAGAAAACCCAGCCAGACAATCACTTGTAATTCACGGTTTGGCCGAATGGCTTTTGTAGCAAAAACATAAAACGAATACAGAATTGCGCCCAGATAAAAGGTCAAAGCCGTGATCAGAAGAATCCCCATAAGTTCGCCTCGTGCAGCAGGAAATACACCGACAGATAATAACTTGGATTATTCACTGTGTCAGGCGGAGAAAGCCAGAAGGCTAAACCAATCAGACCAAAGAGTTTATTTGGTTGAGAGTTCGATTTTTAACCGGGGCGTGTGATAAGTTTCGCCCGCATTATCAAACTACATACTTGATTGGCTTTTGAAGCTTATGATTTCCAGAAACGTTCTTCTTTTCCTGTCACAGCAGCATTCTCTTAAACATGTCTTCGCCAATGTACCCGGATTTAAACAAGTCACGCGCCGCTTCATTGCGGGCGAAAACATTGAAGACGCCATTGTCGAAATCCAGGCATTGAACAAACTTGGTGTCACGGCAACCTTCGACCACCTGGGTGAAAGTACGATTTCGCGTGCTGAAGCGGAAGCGGATGTTACTGAATACATTCACGTGCTTGGGCGCATTCAGGAAACCGGCGTGGATTCAAATGTCTCGGTCAAACTCACGCAGTTGGGCCTGGACATTGACGAAGCGTATTGCCTGGAAAATACCCGCCGCATCGTTGCCGAAGCGCACAAACGCGGAAATTTCGTCCGCATTGATATGGAAGACACGCCGAAAACCGATGCGACGCTGCGAATCTTCAAGCAGCTTTTCCACGAATTCGGCAATGTGGGCATCGTGCTGCAATCCTATCTATATCGCACCGAAAAAGACCTGGACGAAGTGATGGCGATGGGCGCGCGCGTGCGGCTATGCAAAGGCGCGTACAACGAACCGGCGGAAGTTGCCTTTCCCGAAAAAGCGGACGTGGACAACAACTACATCAAGCTGATGCAGAAACTGTTGAAGAGCGGCGTTTACCACGGCATTGCCACGCACGACAGGCGAATGATTCGCGCGACACAGGAATTTGCCGCGCGCGAAGGCATTGGCAAAGACAAGTTCGAGTTTCAGATGCTGTACGGCGTCAGCCGCGAACTGATGATCCAACTGGCGCAGGAAGGATTTCGCGTTCGGACGTATGTGCCGTATGGCGAATTTTGGTATCCATACTTTATGCGGCGGCTGGCTGAGCGGCCGGCGAACGTCTGGTTTGTGGTGAAGAGTTTATTCAGAGGATGACGTCGCGTCCTGTGGGCAAGCCAGTTTTGATGATGTAGAATCCGCGCTTAATTGAACCTTTCATTTTCATCCTCGAGGAGAATTTACGTGTCCACAGTCAGACCTTTTCGCGCTTTGCGTCCGTTGCCGCCTCAAGCAGCAGATGTTTCGGCAGTGCCTTACGACGTCGTCAACACCGAAGAAGCCCGGCAATTGGCCGAAGGAAATCCGCTCAGTTTTTTGCGCGTTTCACGGCCCGAAATTGAAATGCCGGAAGGCACCGACATTTACTCCGACGCCGTTTATGCCAAGGCGGCGGCCAACTTCGACCGGCTGATTGCCTCAGCGCCGATGATTATCGAAGACGAACCGAGCTTTTATATTTATGCGCTGAAACTGGGCGAACGAACGCAAATTGGCGTGGTGGCTTGCTGTTCGGTGGATGAATACGATAACGACATCATTTTGAAACATGAACGCACACGGCCCGACAAAGAAAATGACCGCACGCGACACATGCTGACCATTCACGCGCAAACCGGTCCGGTCTTTTTGACCTACCGCCCAAACGATGAAGTTAACGGATTGGTCAATGAACTGATTCGCACCGAACCGCTGTTTGAATTCGTCTCGGCGGACAGCGTTGCGCATACCATCTGGCATGTTCCGGTAGAACGGAACCAGGAAATTATCGCCGCGTTCGGCGAAGTTCCGAACCTATACATTGCCGATGGTCACCATCGTGCAAAAAGCGCCAGCCGCGCTCGCGCTGAGCTACAAGGTCAAAATCCCAATCACAAGGGTGACGAAGAGTACAACTTTTTCCAGTGTGTGTTGTTTCCTTCGGACCAGGTTCGCATTCTGGCGTACAACCGCGCCGTCAAGGATTTGAATGGCTATTCGCCGGACGATTTTTTGAAAGAAGTCGAACGCGAATTCGACGTTCGCACGGATGTTGACCCTGTGCCACGCAAACACAATCGCTTTGCGATGTATCTGGTTGGCCGCTGGTATGGGCTGAAGCTGAGAACCGATGTGACCAAACGCTTCAAAGTCACGGACCGGCTGGATGTCAGCGTGTTGCAGGATTTGCTGCTCGCGCCCGTGCTTGGTGTTCAGGATCCGCGAATTGATAAACGAATTGAATTTGTCGGTGGCATTCGCGGCGCGCGCGAACTCGAGCGGCTGGTTGACTCAGGGAAATTTGCTGTCGCGTTTTCGATGTACCCGACTTCGCTGGACGAACTGATGGAAATTTCCGACGCAGGCGAAATCATGCCTCCGAAATCCACGTGGTTCGAACCGAAGTTGAGAGATGGACTTTTAAGCCATCTCATTTGAGTAGTCAGGAGCCGGTAGTCGGTAGTCAAAAGAACTCCGACTCCCTGACTCCCGACTACCGACTACTCCACTTATGAAAGTTCTGATTGCCGACAAATTCGAGAAAAGCGGGATTGATGGACTCAAAGCCATTGGTTGTGAAGTCATCAGTAATCCTGATCTGAAAGACGAGGCGCTGGCAGCAGCTATCCGTGACACCGGAGCCGATGTGCTGGTGGTTCGTTCAACCAAGGTCAACGAAGCTGCGCTGGATGCGGGCAAGTTGCGGTTGGTGGTTCGCGCCGGAGCCGGGTTCAACACGATTGATGTCAAAGCGGCTTCCGCACGCGGCATCTATGTTTCCAACTGCCCAGGCAAAAACTCCGTCGCGGTGGCGGAACTCGCGTTCGGTTTGATTCTGGCTCTGGACCGTCGCATTGCCGACAACGTCGCCGAGCTTCGCGCGGGTAAATGGAACAAGAAGGAATACGGCAAAGCCGCCGGGTTGAAAGGCCGCACGCTTGGATTGATTGGCCTTGGCCAAATTGGCAGTGAGATGATTTCACGAGCCAAGGCTTTTGACATGGACATCCTTGGCTGGAGCCGAAATCTGACGCCGGAAAAAGCCGAAGAGCTTGGCATTCATTATCGCCAGTCGGTTCTGGAAGTTGTTTCCGACGCCGATATCATTAGTTTGCACGTGGCGTTGACACCCGACACTCGTGGTTTCATCAATGCCGATGTGTTTGAAATGATGAAACCCGGTGCGATTCTGATTAATACCGCCCGCGCTGAAGTCGTTGATCAGGCTGCGCTGACGCAAGCCATTAAAATCAAAAACATCCGCGCTGGCCTGGATGTGTTTGCGAATGAGCCAACGACGGCAACCGGAGAGTTCAGCGACGAAATCGTCAGCTTGCCAGGCGTTTACGGCACACATCACATTGGCGCTTCAACCGATCAGGCACAGGAAGCCATCGCTGCCGAAACCGTCCGCATCATTCGCGAGTTCAGAGAAACCGGCTCGGTTCCCAATGTAGTTAATCTGGCTGACCGAACTCCGGCGACGCATCTGCTGGTTGTTCGCCACAAAGACCGTCCGGGCGTGCTGGCTCACGTGCTGAACGAAATCAAAGCGGCAAACATCAACGTCCAGAAAATGGAAAACATTGTCTTTGCTGGAGCCGAAGCGGCGATTGCCAGAATCGAACTCGACGGCACGCTGGAACCCGAAACGATGGATCGCGTTTGCTCTGGCAACGGCGATGTGATTGAAGCAAACCTTCTAGTTTTATAGTTGAACAATGCCTGTCATCAGCCGATTTTTTGGAATTGTTATCTCGATGTATTACAACGACCATCCGCCGCCGCACTTTCACGTGACCTATGGGGAGTATCGGGCACAAATGGCGATTGAAACGTTGGCAATTATCGAGGGAGAATTACCGCGTCGAGTAATCAACCTGACAATGGAATGGGCGGCGCTGCACAGAGATGAATTACGAGCTGATTGGGAATTGGCTCGTAACGGGCAACCGCTTGAGAGAATTGTGCCTTTGGATTAATGGAGGTAACAAATATGGTTTTAATTCATTCTGTAACGCCTTTGGAGGATTTCCGAGTTCGATTGGAATTCAGCACTGGTGAACAAAAAGTCGTGAACCTTGAGCCGTTGTTGCGAGGGCCGATCTTTGAACCGATCCGACAAAGCCGTGAAATGTTCTGTGCTGTCAAAGTAGACCCTGAATTAGCAACAATCGTCTGGCCCAATGGCGCAGATATGGATCCCGATGTTTTATATGGCAGCCACCTGCCAGCCTGGATGGAGACTGCTGAGAAAGCAGCCGCCTGAGTTTTGTCATCAATACTTTTTATCAAACAGGAGATCAATAAATGTCCGAACGTATTTTTAACTTCAGCGCAGGTCCGGCGATTTTGCCGGAACCGGTTCTGAAACAAGCCCAACGTGATTTGTTTTCCTTGCCCGGCGTAGGCATGTCCGTGCTGGAAGTCAGCCACCGCTCAGCGACTTTCGAGCAAATCATTGCCGAAGCCGAAGCCGATCTGAGGAAACTGCTCAGCATTCCCGACAACTACAAGGTTTTGTTTTTGCAGGGCGGCGCAAGCATGCAGTTCACGATGATTCCGATGAACTTGCTGCCGAAAGGCGCTTCCGCTGATTACATTCTGACCGGCAGTTGGGGGCAGGGAGCGATCAAGGAAGCCAAAAAAATCGGTACTGTGCGCGAAGCCGCGACGACCGCCGACACCAACTTCAATCGCTTGCCGAAATCCGAAGAGATCAAACTCGATCCGAACGCGGCGTATGTTCACTACACCTCAAACGAAACGATCTTTGGCGTTGAGTTTCAGGATGAACCTGTCGCTGGCAACGTTCCGCTGGTGTGCGATATGTCGTCGGATTTCATCAGCCGCCCGGTTGATGTCAGCAAATACGGTTTGATTTATGCCGGAGCGCAGAAGAACGCAGGCCCGGCAGGCGCAACCATCGTCATTGTCCGTGACGATTTGCTGGAAAAAGTTCCTGAAGGCTTGCCAGCGATGCTGGATTACAAGAACTTTGCCAAGAACGGTTCGATGTACAACACGCCGCCATGCTTTGCGATTTACATTTGCGGTTTGGTGTTCAAGTGGGCGCTGAACGAAGTCGGCGGCTTGGAAAAAGTCCAGGCAATGAACAAAGAGAAAGCCGCAGTTTTGTACAAAGCGATTGACGCTTCGGACAACTACTATCGCGGCCACGCCGAAGCCGATTGCCGCAGTTTGATGAATGTGACGTTCCGCTTGCCCAGCGAAGACCTGGAAAAGAAATTCATCAAAGAAGCCACGGCTGCCGGGCTGGACGGACTGAAAGGCCATCGTTCGGTTGGCGGATTGCGCGCTTCGATCTACAACGCGTTCCCGAAAGCGGGCGTGGAAAAGCTGGTCGAATTCATGGGCGATTTCCAGAAGAACAACGGCTAATCGAGTTTCTATCTTGTCGGTGGCTTCTTAACTGCCGATGCAATTTAATTTGGATATTCAGGGCAGATTGGAAAATCTGCCCTACCTTTATTACAGATGAAAAATCGTGTTTCCCGCAAAGCTTCAAGCTTCACCGAATCCGTCATACGCGAAATGACGCGGCAGGCGAATCTGCACGGCGCGGTCAATCTGTCGCAAGGCTTCCCGGATTTTCCCGCGCCTGCTGACATCAAACGTGCCGCTTGCGAAGCCATCGAAGCCGACATCAACCAATACGCCATCACCTGGGGAGCAAAACCCTTTCGCGATGCAATTGCCGCCAAAACCAAATGGCATCTGGGCTTGGATATTGACCCCGACCGTGAAGTCGTCGTCACGTGCGGTTCGACCGAATCCATGATCGCAACGATGCTGGCAGTGATTGATCCGGGCGAAGAAGTGATCGTCTTTGAGCCGTACTATGAAAATTACGGGCCGGACGCGATTCTGTCAGGAGCGGTGATGCGGTACGTGACGCTGCACGCGCCGGATGAAACTTCGCCGGTTTGGCATTTTGACAAAGACGAATTGCGCGCCGCGTTCAACGAACGAACAAAAGCCATCGTCATCACCACACCGCACAATCCGACTGGCAAAGTTTTCACACGCGAAGAACTGCGCTTCATCGCGGACCTGTGCATTGAATTTGACGCGCTGGCATTGACTGATGAAATTTACGAACACATCTTGTACACGGATGCGGCCAGAGGGATTGAGCACGTAGCAATGGCGACGCTCGACGGCATGCGCGACCGCACTGTGACAATCAACAGCTTGTCGAAAACGTATTCGGTGACTGGCTGGCGAGTCGGTTATGCCATCGCCGCGCCTGACTTGATCAACGGCATCCGGCAGGTTCACGACTTTCTAACCGTCGGAGCCGCTGCGCCGCTTCAGGAAGCAGGTGTTTATGCGATGAGTTTGCCGCGAAGTTATTACGACCATCTGCAAAGTGATTACCAGCGGCGGCGCGATTTTCTGCTTGGCGTGCTGGAAGAGGTTGGGTTCAAATGCTTTAAACCAGATGGCGCGTATTACATCATCACAGACATTTCGGCGTTTGGCTTTGAGAACGACATCAAATTCACGCAGCACTTGATCAAGGAACTCGGCGTTGCTGTGGTTCCCGGCAGCAGCTTTTACCGTCGCCCCGAACTTGGCGCTCAGCAAGTCCGCTTCTGTTATTGCAAAAAGGACGAAACCTTGGAAGCTGCGGCGGAACGGTTGGTAAAACTTAGGCCGTAAAATCTGAAAAGAGAATGCGCCAAATTTGGCGCAATGAGTTTCGTTATGAGAAAAACAGGTTTTTGGATTCTTCTCGCTGCGGCACTAGTTTTAGCGTGTGCTTGTCAGAAAGGGAATCAACCTTCAGCGCCGCCAAGTGTCGCGAGCAGTTCCCCTGTGCCCAGCTTGACCAGTACGCCTAATCGCCTAGTTGAAAAGTGGCTGGGAAAATGGATTGGGCCGGAAGGCACATTTCTGTTACTGGAAAAACAGGGAGACAAATACCTTGTCAAAATTCAATCTTTAGATGGGCTGGAAACGTTCGAAGGAATTTCCGCCGGAGATCATATCCGATTTACGCGTAATGGCCGGCCGGAAACCATTCGCGCAGGCAGCGGCAAAGAGACAGGAATGAAATGGTTACTGGAAGAAAAGAACTGTTTGATCATCCGCGAGGGAGAAGGGTTTTGCCGAAAGTGATTTGCCGAATACTTGGCTCATCTGGAAATGTTCAATCTCGCCGCTGCCTTGCTGCTTCAAACAGAATGGCGGATGCGGCTGCTGCGACATTCAAAGATTCCACAGGTGCACACATTGGGATGGTGATTCGCGCATCGCATTCTTCCAAGAGGGATGCGTTGACGCCATTGGCTTCATTGCCGAGCACCAGCACCAGTGGTTGTTGCCAGTCGAAGTCGCTGTAGATGATTTCTCCGCCACCTGCTGCCGCGACCACTTTCAGTCCTACTGCGCGCGCCTGCGCCAGGAAATCCTCTATTTTGACATTGGCTAAGATCGGCAAACGAAATGCGGATCCCATTGCGCTTCGTAGCGTTTTGGGAGCAAAGGCATCTACAGAGCCTTTCAGGTTGATCAGGCCGTTTACGCCAGCAGCTTCTGCCGTTCGCATGATTGTTCCCATATTGCCGGGATCCTGGATTTCATCAAGACAGACAATCAGCTTCCCGGAAGAAAAAACTTGATCAACTGTGGCTGTTGGGCGCTGGGCAAGGACGATCAAGCCTTGAGAGTTGATGGTATCGCTGATCGTCGCCAGCACAGCGTCAGCGGTTGGCAGCAGCAGGCAACCCGCTTGATCCAGTTCCGCCAGTATAGCCATTGATCTGGGTGAAAGCTCAGGCGTGTGAAAACAAGTGGCAAGCGCCAATCCCGATTTTAAGCCTTCTTCGATCAGCC
>CAZXHW010000019.1:0-22644 GCA_964639915.1 uncultured Heliomicrobium sp. | reverse complement strand
CCAGGTAAAGCGTAGCCAGCGCGCCCAGCGACGATCCGCCCAAGCCTGTAAATTCCGGGCCGGCCAGTGTGCGATAGTTTCGGTCAATAAATGGTTTCAGTTCTTCGATCAAAAACCGCCCGTAAAGATCGGCTTTGCCGCCACGTTTCTGGCGCGGGTCTGTGGTTGGAGTGTACTCGTCCATTCGGCCATCACCCGTGTTGTAAATGCCGACGATCATGACCGGTTCGATTTTGCCGCCCAGAATCAATCGCTGGGCGGTTTCATCCACGCCCCATTCCACGCCATTGAACGAAGTTGCGGTGTCGAACATGTTTTGGCCGTCGTTCAGGTAAAGCACTGGAAAGCGTCGCGATTCCTGTTCAGGGCTTTCAGAAGCTGCGTAGCCAGGTGGCAGATAAACGATCACGTCGCGTTTATTCGTCAGAAAGTTGGAATGAAAGTTTGTGTGCAGGTGAAATTCACCTGTCAGGCTGTGTTCGTCGGATGGTTGTGACGATGAATAATAAGTGGTTGATTCAGGTTCGGCGGCGTGCGCCATTCTGGCCGCTGCCGTTTGATCAGAACTGTTTGACTGCAAAAGTTTACTTCTTATGAGTGCGGAAAAATAATTCCGGATGATTCTGGCTACGCTTCACGGCGCAGCGCGAAAGGAGAATAATACACGTCCGCCAGCATTTTGCGACGCCGAAAAATCAGGACTTAAACAGGTCTACGTTCTATGGCGACTCCAATTTTAACCACCAAACTTTCGATCCCACCCAAGCGCACTGATTGGGTCGTTCGCCCTCGTTTGCTGAAACGACTGGACGAAGGGTTGCGCCATCGGCTGACGCTGGTTTCCGCGCCTGCGGGATTTGGGAAAACGACGTTGATTGCTTCGTGGTTGCACAAACAGCCTTTGCCACAAGTTGCCTGGCTGTCGCTGGAAGAAGACGACAATGAACCGGTGCGCTTTCTGGCGCATTTGATTGCCGCCTGGCAAACCCTTGATGCAGGAATCGGCCAAGCGGCGCAGTCGTTGCTGGAAACTCCGCACCTTCCGAAGCTTGAGCATTTGATGACACTTCTGATCAACGACCTTGCTTCGCTGACGACAACCAGCGTGCTGGTGCTGGATGATTACCATTTGATTACTCACCAGGAGCTTCGCTCCGCCCTGGCGTTTTTCCTGGATCATCTGCCGTCGAATTGCCGCCTTGTCATCGCCACGCGCGAAGAACCGGCGCTGCCTTTGCCCAGAATGCGCGCGCGCTGGGAAGTGACGGAAATTCGGTTGCAGGATTTGCGCTTCACGCGCGAAGAAACCGCCACCTTTCTGAAGCGGACGATGGGCTTGGCGCTGACAAACGAAACGACGCAGGCGCTGGAAGACCACACCGAAGGTTGGATCGCCGGATTGCAGATGGCCGCGCTTTCGTTGCGAGGCCGCGCACCGTTGCAGGAAGCAGAACCGCTGGAAATGCAGACTTTTGACGGCGGCCAGCGAGACATCATTGATTATCTGGCGGCGGAAGTTTTGCGGCAGCAACCGGCTGAAGTTTGCTCTTTTCTGCACCAGACAGCAATTCTTGATCGCTTCAACGCATCGCTTTGCGATGCCGTGACGGGCCGCGAAGACAGTCAGGCGATGCTGGCGAATCTGGAACGCGCAAACCTGTTTCTGATTCCGCTGGACGATCAGCGCCAGTGGTATCGCTATCACCATCTTTTTGCGGATTTTCTGCGCGCGGAGCTGGCCCAGGCGGAGCAACGCAAGCTGCACGTGCGGGCTGGTCAATGGCACGAAGCGCACGGATTTATGCCGGAAGCCATCAAGCACATGCTGGCGGCGCGTGATTTCACGACGGTTGTGCGGCTGATTCGTTGTGGCGCAGAAGAGACTTGTCTGATTGGCGGTTACAACTTGCTGCTCGGCTGGGTAAACGCATTGCCGGAAAAAGTCGTCCGCGCCAACAGTGATTTGCTGGTTCACAAAGGCTGGATTCTTTACCTGCGCGGAGAAATCGTCACTGGTGAGGCTTATGCCGCGCTGGCGGTTGAAAATCAGCGCCCGGATGATTTGCCGCTGCATCGCGGAATGCTGTTGGCGTTTCGAGCCTTTTTGGCGCTCAGTCGCGATGAGCCTGAACAAGCGGTCAAGCTGGCTGAAGAGGCGATCACGCTGTTGAGCGATACAGAATCGTTTTACCGCACAACGGCACTCAGCCACCTAGGACAAGCTCAGCGACTAACCCGCGACCGCCAAACCGCGATTCATACCTTGCGCCAGGCAATGGCGTTGGGGCAGCGCTTGGGCCATCACCTGCCTGTGTTGGAATCGCTGGGATATTTGACCTTGCTGCTGAATCAGCAAGGTCAGTTGCGCGAAGCGATTCAGGCTTGTGAACAAGCCACAGGGCAGTTTCTGGATGTGCGCGGTAATCCGGCTCCGGTGGCGGGAATGGTTTATGTTCCGTTGGGGATGCTGTATTACGAAATCAACGATCTGGAGCGCGCTCGCCATTATCTGACCACTGGCATCGCGCTTTGCCAACAGATGGGAACTGTCTATTACGCGCTGGTTGGGCAGCGCACCCTGGCCAAGCTCTATTTTGCAACTGGGAAAATTGAAGCGATGTGGGAAACGCTGGCGGCGGCGCGCAATCTGGCGGCGAATTCCGAAAACTCCCGCCGCATTCGCAAAATCGCAGCCGTGACGGCGGAATTACAACTGCGATTAGGGCACGTCGCCGCCGCTGCGCTGACGCTTGCCGATTTGCCCGCCGAAGCGCGTGACCGGTCAGAGCAGGAAAACCTGACATACGCCCGTTTGTTACTGGCGCAGAATCGGGCGGAAGACGCGCAGCAGTTACTTTGTCAGATCGAACAATCCGCTCAGCGCCAGGGCCGGTTGAACAGTTTGATTACGATTTACCTGCTGCAATCGTTGACTTGCCGGGCGCTGAATCACCCGGAAGCTGCGCTGGATTATTTGGGACAAGCCATCAGCCTAGCCGCGCCCGAAAGTTATCGCCGCGTTTTTCTGGACGAAGGCGTGGAAGTTATGGAAATGCTTTCCCGCTTGCGGCATCTGGCCCCTGCGTTTATTGGAAACCTGCTGGAAGCTTTTTCCAAAGAACAACTACTCTCGTCGTCAAAATCCTCTCAAGGCTTGATTGAGCCGCTCAGCAAAACGCAGTTGGCGATCTTGCGGCTGGTCGCTGATGGATTGTCGAACCGCGACATCGCCACGCGGTTGACCATCACCGAAGGGACAACCAAATGGCATCTCAACCAGATCTTCGGCAAACTGAACGTTGCCAGCCGAACGCAAGCCATCGCTCAGGCACGGCAATTCAATCTCCTCTAAAACGGTAGCGCAGGTTTTTCAACCTGCGCTTGCTTGGCTTTAGAAATTGTTTGGCCATTACCAGATGCCATAAATCAGGAAACCTGCGCAGGTTGGAAAACCTGCGCTACGAAGAAAATTTCTTTACTACCTAACTTTCGTTAGGGTATTCGCCGCCCGCATCCTGCTAGACTGCCGCCGCTTTTCATTACACGTCTTCCATACTGCTTGAATACGACTTAAGCAAAATAAAAATTCGACTTAGACCTACTTGGTAACTTGGCTTAGGGGATGAAAGTCGCGGCCTCCCGGTCGCTTCCGCACGCAGTTGAATCACGAAATCAGCCTGGATCATCTCCAGGCTTCTCCGATTTCTGTCCACAACCTTTGCATACGAACCAGCTCTCACGAAGAGGAGACGTTATGAAGAATTCTGCCAGTCGTTCCGTGCTACTTTTGCTCTTGTTTGCCAGCCCTTCTGAATCCTCAAAACCCTGGGGAACTTTTGTGCGCCGTATCGGAATCGCACTCACGTTTTTCATTTGTTTTGCCAGCCAGCTTCTTGCCCAGAACGCGACCGGTTCGCTTACCGGAATTGTGACGGATCCAAGCGGAGCGGTTGTTGCCGGAGCAACCGTCACCGCCACAAACAAAGCGACCGGCGCAGTCCGAAAGTTATCCACGGGTGAAGAAGGCAATTATTCGGTCGAAAATCTGGTGCCCGGCGAATACGAAGTGAAGGTCGAAGCGAAAGGGTTTACCTCTCAGATCAAGGTGTTGGTTGTGCAAGTGGGCATCAGCACGACGGGCACGTTTTCGCTTTCGGTCGGTGTTGCCAGCCAGACTGTCGAAGTGATTGGCGGAGGCGCACCGCTGCTGAACACGACCGATACGGGATTAGGCGGTGTGGTCACGCAAAAACAAATTGAAAGCTTGCCGCTGAATGGCCGCAGCTTTTTGTCTGTGGCCGCGCTGGAACCCGGCGTAACGGTTTCCTATCAAGCAACTTCGGGTGTGCTGAACCAGAACGATTTCTTCCAGGTTGGCGTGGGCGGAGCGCCTTCGTATATGACCACGATTTCAGTGGATGGAGCGCGCGCCAATGACCGCATCACCGGCGGAACTTCGCAAAACTTTTCTTCTGAAACCGTGCAGGAATTTCAGATCAGCACCATCGGGTTTGACCTTTCCACCGGCACAGTTTCTGCCGGAGCCGTCAACGTCATTTCACGCGGAGGCAGCAACGCATATCACGGCAGCGCCTTCCTGTATTTCCGCGATCACAACATGGCGGCTTTTTCCGCTCTTAGCCGTCCTTGCACCGGACAAGCGACCGACAGCCCTTTGTGCGCCAATGCCGGAACGCGTAAACGTCTGGAAGACCCGTTTTTCGTGCGACGCCAATACGGCGGAACCTTTGGCGGGCCGGTGAAAAAGAACAAGCTGTTCTTTTTTGGCAATTACGAACGCAGCGACCAGGTCGGCGCGCAACAAGTCAGGTTTACAGACCCCCTGTTGTTTGGCTTGAACCACGTTGCCAAAGTGCCGTTCGATCAGCATCTGATCGGCGCGCGCGTGGATTACACGGTGAACTCCAAACACACCGCTTTTATTCGCGGCAACATTGATAAAAACGACAGCATTTCGGGCACGGGGATGGAATCGAACTGGATCGGGTCGTCCAATTATTCCTACCAGACGCAGTTTGGCCTGACCAGCGTCTTGAAACCGACATTGGTCAACGACTTCCGCTTTGCATATTCGTACTTTCGCAACCGGCTGTTCGCGCCTTCGACGCAGCAGTGCGAAGAACTGGCAGGCGATCCTCGCTATTGTTTTGGCGTCGGCGGAACGCTGATCAGTTTCTTTGGCGGATTGAGCATTGGCAATAACGCCAACGTGCCACAGGATCGCCATCCGCGAACCTATCAATTCACCGACAACGTGAACTGGACGTTTGGTACGCACCGGTTGCGGTTTGGTGGAAACTGGGAACACATTTTCAGCCACGGCAGTTGGAACCGAAATTTCGCAGGAACCTTTGGCATCTTCAGCCCAACAACCATTGCGGCGACGAACCCGGCGCTATACAACGCGCTGCCAGCCAGCTTGAAACTGGGGTACACAGGTCCTGTTGCCACGTATGCTGAATTGCTGCAACTGCCGATGACCGGCGCGTTGACCATTGGCATCGGCGACCCGATTCAGCCTGTGCGGCAAAACTTTGACGCCCTGGCACGCAACAACCACCTGCGGTTTTACGCCCAGGACGCCTGGCAGATTCGTAAGAACTTCACGCTTAATTACGGCCTGGCATGGTCTTGGGAAGACAACGTCGTTTATCACGAATATGATCGCTCGCCATTTTTGAAAGCGTTAGGGCTGAATACGGACAAGCTGCCGCAGGATTTGAACAACTTCGATCCGGCGCTGGGATTTGCCTGGGCGTTGAACGACAAAACTGTGGTTCGCGGCAGCGCGTCCCTGCATCACACATCGGCCAATCGCAGCTATCTGAAATTGCAGGATCACATTCTGAATGGCCCGGCGGGAATTGGACTGACTTCTTCCAGTTCGGCAGCGTTGGGCAATCCGAAACTCGGTCCGAACACGGCTTGCAATCCGGCGGTGGCAGGTTCCTGTATCAACTTTGCCACGGCGGCAGCCAGCAATTTGACGGCTGCGGAATTGCTGGCCTATCTGCCAACCTTGCGCGGAATCCTGGAAAGCCAGCAGGCGCGCTTCAACGGAACGGATTTGTCTATTCGCAACATTGATGTCCGCAAACAGGCTCCGACGTATTTGACTGAAGCCGTGTTTGACGAAAACTTCCGCACGCCGTACACGATTCATATCAATGCCGGTTTCCAGCGCCAAATAATGCACAATCTGTCGGTTTCGGCGGATTTTGTCATGCGGCGCGGCGTCAAGTTCGGCGCTTATGAAGGGTACATGGAAGACATCATGCGCTGGAACCGGTTCAGCGGTTATGCGTTGAATGCGACGACCGGCGTCAACACGCCAACGCGGAATCCGGTTTTGCCGGTTTGCACTTCTGCCCAGGCCATTGACCCGAAAGCGCTTTGTTCAACAAACATCGTCTATTACGGCAGCTCCAGCATTCTGTCGCGTTATTCGGCATTGCAGGTCAAAGTTGACCGGCGATTTTCCAACGGATTTATGCTGACCGGCGCTTACGCCTTGCAGCGTTACACCACGTACGCTCCGGCGAACGGCGCCACGCCGAACAGCTTCACCGATTCAGCGCAGAACTTTGGACTGAGTGGAGCCAGTCCAAAGCATCAATTCACGTTCAGTGGCATCTGGGATTTGCCTGATTTGAAATCCGGCAATGGCTTTGTTCGCGCTCTGGCGAACGGCTGGCAGCTTTCCACGATCTGGCAAATGCGCAGCACAGATCCCAACATCGTGCAGCTTGGAACGTTTGACCCCGAAGGAGACGGAACGTTTGTTTATTTGCTGCCTGGCACAAAGATCAATTCTTTCGGGCGCGGACAGAATGCTGACGACATTCGCAGTCTAGTTGCTGCTTATAATGCTTCGGTGCCTGCGCCTGCTGACACTGCGCTGGCGCAAATCGGGCGCGATAAACGCGACTCGATTGGTGTGGCATATCCATTCATCGTCTTGCCGGACAAATTCCAATCCGGCGACAGCTTCATCGCGCATGACGTGCGAGTGACGCGAACGATTTCCCTGACGGAAAAGGTCAAGCTGAACCTGATTGCCGAAGGCTTCAATGTTCTGAACATTGCCAACCTGGGCGGTTATAGCGGATCGTTGGCCAGCGCAGCGTACATTCGCCCGACGGCAACGGCTGCGGGCAGACCAAGTCCGACCAACGTTTTTGGACAACCGACTTCGCGTGTTAGCCCGATTTTCGGAACCGGCGGGCCCCGGGCGTTTCAGTTTGCCGCCAGGCTGAGTTTCTAGATCAGATTTCGATTGTGTGTATGGGAAACTCAACCACGGGGAGCACGGGGCACACGGGGAAAACAAATATTTTTCCCAACTCTTCCCCCGTGATCCCAGTGTTCCCCGTGGTTCAAATCCGTATACGCATCTGCGAACCGTCCTAAATCGGCAAAACGAATAGACAGGATTTACAGGATCCAACAAGATAAAACTTTGCTGGGATAAATTAGCAGTCAGTACGGCTCATCTTGTAATCCTGGCTATTTTTTTGGCTTCAATTGAAGGCTTTGGAAATGACTATGAAGAAAAGTATGAAAGCGTTTTTCATTGTTGCTTTGCTGGGATGTCTTGTTATCTCGCCCGTTGCGCAAGAAAAGAAGCTCAAAACAGGGTTGTGGCCTGCGGACTGGGTTTACACCCTGGCCGAAGGCGTTACGACTCGTGAAGTCACGTTTTACAGCGACGGCATCGCTTGTTACGGGAAAATTTTCTTTCCGAAAGGGTTTTCTACGACCGGGAAAACCCCCGGCATCGTGCTGGGGCAAGGCTGGGCAGGGAATCACTTTTCGATTGAAAAATATGGTGCTCGTTTTGCCGAACGCGGGTTGGTCGCCATGGTGATTGATTATCGCGGCTGGGGATCGAGCGATGGCTTTGTCGCGCAGGCGCAGCCAACAGTCACCCGAGGCGAGAAAGAACCTGTCCGCGACGATAAGCGACATTCAAAAGAAAAAGTTGATGTCACGATCAAGCGCACGCGGCTGATCCCGCTGAAGCAGGTTGAAGATTACCGCAACGCGATTTCGTATCTGCAAGGCGAACCCGGCGTTGACGCCGACCGCATCGGCATTTGGGGATCAAGCTTCGCGGGCGGCAACGTCATCGTCGTGGCTGCGCTGGATTCACGCGTCAAAGCCATTGTCGGGCAAGTCCCGGCCATCTCTGGCAAGAATTCGCCGGTTGGGCCTGTGCCACTTCGCGGCAAAGCGCTGGAAGATGCCATCAAGCGCGCGCGAACCGGGCAGGGCGACGAATTCGAAACCGGATTTTCTTACCGTCGAATGGTGGACCTTGAAACCAATCAGATGGTGGCCGAATATCGCCCCTTCCAATATCTAAAAGCCGTTGGCGATCGTCCTGTGATGCTGATCCCGGCGGAAAAAGAAGAACTGATTAACAACAAAGACAATGCTATCGCCGCGATGGATGTGCTGACCGGCCCGAAGAAGCTAATCATCGTTCCTGGCATTACCCACTTCGAAATGTACATCGGCGAAGCGTTTGAAATCAGTTCCAACGCCGCCGCTAGCTGGTTCCGCGAACATCTGGGATTGGAGCCAAAAGCGGAACCCAAGCCAACTGGTCAATGAAGGAGAACGGTCATGATATTTATTGAAAAGGTGAATCGCCGAATCATCTTAATGGCTTTCACCATTGTTGGAATCTGGGCTGGTTTCAGCGGCAGCGCCGATTCTCAATCGGCAACGAAGCTGGAAATCAAGACGCTGTCTTCGCGGCCTGATTTGGTCAGCGGAGGCGACGCGCTGATTGAAGTCAAAGCCCCAGCCGGAACGAAAGTTATTTTGACGGTCAATGGCAAGGATGTTACCAACCAGCTAAAGCCTGAAGGAGCGAGCCTGCGCGGTGTGGTCAGCGGCATGACCGTTGGTGAAAACACGCTGCTGGCCAAAGCCGGAAAAGCGCAGGCGAGTTTGAAAGTCACGAACTATCCAATCACCGGGCCAATTCTTTCTGGACCGCACCTGACGCCCTATGAATGCCGAACAGTCGAGTCGGGGTTGGGCCAGCCGTTGGACGCCAACTGTTCTGCCAAACAAAAGATCGAATACTTTTACCGAGCTTCGAACAACACTTTTAAGCCGCTGACTGATCCGGTCACACGCCCAACAGATTTGGTGAATACGACGACGTATGACGGCAAAACCGTGCCGTACATCGTTCGCGTGGATTCGGGGACGATCAATCGCAGCATCTATCGCATTGCAATTTTGGATGATCCAAATCCTGAAACGAATGGCGGGCAATGGACGCCAGGCGCGGGCTGGAATCGCAAGCTGGCCGTCAGCTTTGGCGGCGGAGCAGGCACGCAATACAACCAGGGAACCAATCAAGCCAACGCTGCGCTCAGCCATCTGTACCTGTCGCGCGGCTTCGCCTTCATGATTTCGACGGAACTGGTTAACCAGCAACACGGCAACGCGGTGTTGCAAGGCGAAACCTTGATGATGCTGAAAGAGTATTTCATCGAGCGTTACGGCGTGCCGAAATGGACGGTTGGCAATGGAGGTTCGGGCGGAGCGATTCAGCAACTGGTGATCACGCAGATTTATCCCGGCTTGCTTGATGGGTTGCAGCCGACGGCTTCGTTTCCGGATTCGTCGCTCCATACCGCCGACGCCGGACTGCTGCAGAATTTCTGGCGCAAGACCGATCCGGCAATCTGGACGGATGCCAAAAAGACTGCAGTCGAAGGCTTCACGAAAGGAACCAGCGCGGCTTGGGAGCGGTCGTTTGTGCCTGTGCTGACCGCGACCAACAAACGCGGCTGCGCGCTGAACGACGAAAGCAAGATTTACGATCCAGTCACCAATCCCAAAGGCGCTCGCTGCACGATGCAGGAAATGCGCGCGAACATTTACGGGCGCGACCCCAAAACAGGCTTTGCGCGCAAGCCACAGGACAACATCGGATTGCAATACGGCTTGGCCGCGCTGAACAGCGCAAGCATCAGCGTTGACGAGTTTCTGGAACTCAATGAAAAGATTGGCGGCAACGATATTGACGGAGGTTTTGTCGCGCAGCGTTCCTTCGCCGATCCCATTGCCTTGCGTGCGCTCTATGCCAGCGGCCTGGTCAATTCCGGCGGCGGAGGGTTGGCCAACGTGCCGATTCTGCACGCGCGCAGTTACACAGACGCGATTGGCGACATTCACGACCGCCACCGCGATCTGACCATTCGCGCGCGGCTGGAAAAAGCCAATGGCCGTTCTGACAATCAAATCATTTGGGTTGGACCACAACCTGAACGCGGCAAACCGGCAGTCGTGGATTTGGCTGCGTTGTCGCTCGACGCAATGAACAAATGGCTGGATGCCATCGCCGCCGATCCCGCGCCGCTGTCAACCGACAAGGTCGTGCGCCACAAGCCTGCCGAAGCTGTGGATGCTTACTGGGATGCTTCGGGCAAAAAGAATGTTGAAAAGGCGACCTTCGATGGGCCGGGCGGTTTCAACAAACTCTATCCTGTACACAGCGAACCGCGTTTGGTTGCCGGAGCGCCGTTGACCAATGACATCAGCAAATGCCAGCTCAAAGCCATCAACTTTGCTGAGTACAAAGTGAACTTCACTGAAGTGCAGAAATCCCGTTTGAAAACCATCTTCCCGACAGGCGTTTGCGATTTCAGCAAGCCCGGCGTCGGGCAAGCGCCGATCAAAGGAACTTACCAACGCTATTGAGGAGAAACCATGAAAAAGTCCATCAACTTGATCAGATTGCTGGTTCTGCTTTGTATCGCTGTTGCGCTGACAGAAGTGGTCAGAGCCCAGGAACAGCCCTTCCGGTTTGCGGGCACCACCTGCACGATGGCTCCTTATCTGCATTGCCCTGACAGCGAATGCAGCGGCCCGACGGTCATCAATCAGGGCAACGTGGTAGAGATGAAAACGCGCCGCACCTACTTTCTGGATTACCCCTGCGACTTGAAGAAAGGCGAGAAAGTTACCTTCATCCTCAGCCTGCATGGCGCGGGCTCGTATGGGAACTGGCAGCGAAACTACTTCCCGATGATGGATTACAAGGATAAATATCGCTTGGTGATCGCCACGCCGAACTCGCCGACGCGGGTCTGGTCAGATGCCGATGACACGTATTTACAGAACATCGTCAGCTTTGTCATCGAACAGATTGGCAAAGAAAACATCAAAGCATTTTGGCTGGCTGGTCATTCACAAGGCGGCATGACTTCGAACCGAATTGTCCGCACGGACTTTTTCAAAGACAAAGTAGACGGCTGGCTCAGTTTATCGGGCGGCCGTTTGGGCGGAAATCCTGGACGTTCGGCAACGTTTTCACCGACTGCTGCAGCTCCTGGAACTACCGCTGCTGCGCCAACATCGGCTCCGACGGCTGGTGCTGCTGGCAGTTCAGCGATGGCGGCTTTGCGCGAGCTTCCGGGCAATGACTTCTCGCATATTTACACCACGGGCCAGCGCGAAATTGATGACAAAGGCGTGCCTGAAGCTTCGGAATGGGCAAAGCGATTTTCCTGCGGCCCACAGCGTAAAGGCGACGAGATTGTGGATACTAAAGCGGGCTACGTGTATGACACTTCCCGGCTGAATTTGTTACGTCCAGGCTGGGGATTGCTGCCCGGCCCCGGCAAGGCGCAGGTTTATACGTATCCCGACTGCAAAGACGGCAGAGTTGTTGCCGATGTTGTCCGAATTGATAAGGGACACACGGAAGGTCTGGAGCCTAAAGTTACCGAAGAGTTGATCAAGCTGATGCTGTCGGCAAAAGGCGGCAAGTTGCAGCAGGCTGCTCAAACGGCTGACAACAAGCGGTAAGTTGCCGCCAGTATGCCGGGGGGCAGGTAGTTCAGGAGAAAAGTAATGCCGTTCATAGACACCAATCAGTTGGAAGCAAAAGAACCGCTTCCCGGCTGGAAAGGGCGCTTCTTCAATTCCGATACAATGACTTTCGGTTACTACAACATCGAAACGGGAGCTTCGATTCACGAACACTTCCATCCGAACGAAGAGGTTTGGCACGTCATTGAAGGCGAGCTTGAAGTCACGATTGCAGGGCAGGCTGGAATTGCTGGTCCGGGCGCTGTGGCCGTCATTCCGCCAAATACGGTTCATTCTGTGAAGGCTCTGAGTGATGGGCGAGTGATCGTTGTTGACCACCCGCGCCGAGAATCAATCGGTGGTGTCAAAACCGACTAAGGAAAAACATGACAAGACAGTTTTCAATCAGACTTTTGATTTTCATCTTTACGCTTCTGGAAGGAACGATTGCGGCAGTTGCGCAACAAACCAATCCTACGCGCCCGCCCGATCCGGCAGCGCAGCAACAACAAGCCGCGCCGAGTTTCAAAGCGCCAGACAACATTGAATTCCGCACGGCAAAAATCATCAGCGAAGGCGTTCGCATTCACGCGGAGTTGTATTCGTTGAAATCGCTGGCTGGAAAGCCGTTGCCAACCGTCATTCAAGCACACGGTTGGGGCGGCACGGCGGCGAACTTTCGCTGGGATTCCCTGGCGCTGGCAAACGCGGGCTATCTGGTGATCGCGTTCGATTATCGCGGCTGGGGGCAAAGCGATGGCCGCGTTATCCTGACGGCGCAGCCGGAGAAAAAAGAAGGGCGACGGTTCACGGCGCAAGTCGAAGAATTGCGCGAATATGTTGACCCGATGGAGCAATTGACCGATTGGTTCACGGTAATCAACTGGGCGATGGGCGAATCCGCCGTGGATAAACAGCACATAGGGTTGCGAGGTTCCAGCTATTCCGGCGGCCACGTGTTTTTTGTTGCAGCCCGTGATCCACGCGTCAAAGCGATTGTCAGTCAGGTTGGCGCTTTCGATTCGCGCTGGGTAATGGCGGATGAAGAAAATCGAAAGCTGACGTATGACGAAGCGACCAAACGCGCGCACGGCGAAATCGGTTACCCGGAACCGCGCGCCAAAGCCGTCGGCAATCTGATTGGCGCACCGATTCGCGACAAGCTGATTCATTACCTGCCCAGCGACGAAGCTCCAAAAGTTAAAGATTGCGCGGTGCTATTCATTGTTGCGGAAAAAGAAGAACTCTTCGACAATAAAGACCACGCCAAAATCGCCTATGACCGGATGCCGGGAACCAAGAAGAAATATGTTTCGGTTCCTAACATCACACATTACGGCATTTACCGCGAATCACGAAACGACGCGATCAAGATGGCGATTGAGTGGTTCGATCAATATCTGAAGAAATAGACTCCAAGCACCAGGTAGGAAAACGCTCAATGAAACAATCAGCAAAGTTCTTTTTGGCCAGCGCCTTTGTGATTGCGCTGGCATGTTTTCGTGTAATCAATTCAACCGCGCAACAACAAACAGGTTCGACCGGCAAAGACGCTCCGCCAGACGGAGCCGCGCTCTATGCCGAACGTTGCGCTGTTTGCCATGACAATGCTCAAGACCGCACTCCGCCGAAAAGCATCATTGCACGCCGTGCGCCTGACGAAGTCATCACTGCGCTGACAACCGGTTCGATGAAAACTCAGGCCAGCGGATTAAAGCCGCTGGAAATTCGCGCCATCGCCGTTTACCTGACCGGCAAACAGCCGAACGGGTTGATTGATCCTTCGCAACTGGTCAATCGCTGTCAGGCTGCGGGTGGGCCAATCAATCTGAAAGCTGCGGGTTGGAACGGCTGGGGAGCCGATTACGACAACACACGCTACCAATCGAAGCCCGGGTTGAAAGCGGCAGACGTGCCGAAGCTGAAAGTGAAATGGGCGTTCGCTTATCCCGCGACAATGGCGATTGGCCAGCCAACAGTGGTCGGCGACAGGCTTTACGTCACATCGGATTCCGGGCAAGTCATCAACTTGAACGCGCAATCCGGCTGCGCCTATTGGGCCATCAGTGTTGGCGCTCCGGTGCGGACGGCGGTTTCTGTCGGCGCTTTGCCCGCCGGTAGTCAGGCCAAGTTTGCAGTGTACTTCGGCGATGAACGCGCGAACGTTTATGCCGTTGACGCTGAAACCGGCAAAGAGTTGTGGAAGATCAAACTGGATAATCATCCGGTTGCCCGCATCACAGGCTCGCCGGTTTTGTATCGTGATCGGTTGTATGTGCCTGTTTCTTCCGTTGAAGAAGCCATTTCGCGACCGGATAAATACGAATGCTGCAAATTTCGCGGCAGCATTGCGGCGCTGGATGCCTATACCGGAAAACTGATCTGGCAGACGTATTCCATTTCCGAGGAGCCGAAACCTTACAAGAAAAATTCCGTAGGGACACAACTCTACGGTCCGGCGGGCGCGGCCATCTGGTCGGCGCCGACATTGGATTTGAAACGCGGAGTTCTGTACGCCGGAACCGGAAACTCGTACACGGACGTTGAAGAAAAAGGGTCTGATTCCATCATCGCGTTTGACCTGGCAACAGGGAAAATTCGCTGGGCGTTTCAGGTGTTGCCCAAAGACAACTTCATTATGAATTGCGGCAAACCGGGCGTTGGCAACTGCCCGCAAGAAGCCGGGCCGGATTTCGATTTTGGCAGCTCTCCAATTTTGCGAAAGTTGCCCAGCGGCAAAGACGTGATTCTGGCCGGAAACAAAGCTGGAATTTTGTTTGCGCTTGATCCGGACAGTTCGGGCAAGAAGCTCTGGGAAGTGAAGCTTGGCGCGGGAACCGCGCTTGGTGGTATTGAGTGGGGATTCACCGCTGATGCCAAAAACGCTTACGTGCCCGTGGCTGATCCGATTGGCCAGCCGGACAAACGCAAACCAGGACTGTCGGCTGTGGAAATCGCCACAGGCAAAATTTTATGGCAAGTGCCAGCGCCAACCGTGAAATGTTCCTGGGGAACTTCGCGCTGCACCAACGCACAATCCGCGGCGGCCAGCTTGATTCCCGGCGTCATCTTTTCAGGGACTTCGGATGGTCATTTGCGAGCTTACGCAACTGCCGATGGCAAGATCATTTGGGACTTCGACACAGCGGCCCAGCCTTACGACGCAGTCAACGGCAAACAAGCCAAAGGCGGAACCATTGACGCTGGTGGAGCCGTGATCGCTAACGGCGTGGTTTATGTGAATTCCGGATATGGCCGGATTCTGGGGATGCCTGGCAATGCGTTGCTGGCCTTTTCTGTGGATGGCAAATAGCTTCGGAGGAATTATGACTCGACGATTCTTTTTTGCATTAGCGATTTTCACGCTGCTACTGGCTGGCAAGCAGGCTTGGACTCAAATAATGCCAGCAGCCAAAAACAATTATGGCAAAGGCGAAAACTGGTTGTGTCGTCCCGGAAGACAAGATGCTTGCACGATTGATCTGACGACAACGGTCGTTAGTGCTGACGGTAAGCTGAAAGAAGAAAAATGGGCCGGGAATGCAAACGCGCCGATTGATTGTTTTTACGTGTACCCGACGGTTTCGCTCGACACAACGGCGAACAGCGATATGACAGCCGGGCCAGAAGAGCTGAACGTGATCAAGCAGCAATTTGCGCGGTTCGGTTCGCAATGCAAGTTGTACGCACCATTGTATCGGCAAGTGACGTTGACGGCTTTGCGGGCCGGAATGTCTGGAAAACCAATGGCGGCTGATCGCGCGCAAACTTACGCCGATGTGCTGGACGCCTGGAACTATTATCTGGCGAACGATAATAAAGGACGCGGCGTGGTGTTGATCGGGCATTCGCAAGGTTCGGGCGTGTTGATGCAACTGATCCGAAATGAGATTGACGGCAAACCGATTCAAGATCGCGTTATTTCCGCAATGCTTTTGGGAATGAACGTTGCTGTGCCCAAAGGCAAAGATGTCGGCGGCACGTTCAAGCAAATGACGCTTTGCCGTTCGGCCAATCAAACAGGATGCGTCGTTACGTACGTGACATTCCGCGAAACCGTGCCGCCGCCAGCGAACTCCCTGTTTGGAAGAGCCCCGGGCGAAGGGTTGGAAGTTGCCTGCACGAATCCAGCAGCGTTAGCTGGAGGCAAGGGTGAGCTTCACGCTTATCTGGGTGCCACGCGCATTGCTGGCTCGTCGGCTACAGAACCGAAGCCGTGGGTGACGCCAGCGCAGCCGATCAACACGCCATTTGTCAGTGTCCCGGGGTTGCTGACGGGCACGTGCGTTTCCAACGAAAAAGGTTCCTACCTTTCGGTGAAAGTTAATGGCAACCCGTCTGACCCTCGCACCGACGACATTCCGGGCGACATTTTGATTGCCGGACAGGTGCAAGCGAATTGGGGATTGCATTTGATTGATGTGAATGTGGCGATGGGCAATCTGGTGGACATTGTCAGCCAGCAGTCGAAAGCTTATCTGGCCAAGCAGGCAAAGAAATAGGCTTGCGTTCTGCGCGGCCTTGAAAAAATGGAATAGTCCGTTAATGTAGGGCAAATCTTCCAAGCAGTAATTGCCCCTCGATCAGAGGGATTCGCGTCAAACGTGAGCAAGCTTGAGGAAGTTTGCTCTATTTTTTTGAGGAGACCTCTGTTTGAAAAACCAGGCTGCAGATACTCACCCGCATCGAGCCTATAAATATTACGATCTGGTGATGGCCGCGTTTGTGACTGTGCTGCTCTGTTCGGGCATCATTGGCGTGCAAAAACGCAGTATGATTGGCGGAATTCCTTTCGGGACCGCAATTATCTTTTTTCCGCTAAGCTATTTGTTCGGCGACATTTTGACGGAAGTTTACGGTTATGCGCGGTCGCGGCGGGTCATTTGGGCGGGATTTGGTGCCCTGATTTTCGCAGCGTTTATGAGTTGGGCGGTAGTAAAGATGCCACCCGCCCCAGGCTGGAAAGGCCAGGAGGCGTACGACATGATTTTTGGGAGTACGCCGCGGATTGTCTTTTCATCTTTAATAGCATTCTGGGCTGGCGAGTTTGCAAACTCTTTTGTGCTGGCAAAGATGAAGGTTCAGACCAATGGACGTTGGCTGTGGATGCGCACAATCGGCTCTACTATTGCTGGTGAAGCTGTGGATTCTCTGATTTTTTATCCCTTGGCATTTTGGGGAGCGACAGGATGGACGCCAGCAGATGTGTTTGCAGTAATGGCGACGAATTACGGGCTAAAAGTTGGCTGGGAAGCCATTATGACTCCAATTACCTATAAGATCGTCAATTTTCTGAAACGAGTCGAACACGAGGATTATTACGACCGCGACACAAACTTTAATCCGTTTACGCTCGAAACCTGATTGGGATGGGTGGCGTTTATACTTACGTCGGATTACGTTGTCTTCAAAGAACAATAAAACAGACTTGCTTGGCCTTTTTGCCGCGTTAGCGGCAGTTGAGTTTAGCCGTGGGTTTTCAACCCACGGTGCAAATGAAAGATGGTTCCTCGTCGCGTCAGCGACGATTGAATTCAGTCGTCGCTGCCGCGACGAGAAGGCATCCGCGCCTTTCCCGGCATTGAAGCGCCGGGCTAAATTCAAGCGCTGCGAACACGGCGGCTAAGAGGTTGAGCAGTTACATCAAAACCAAGGTGGAACAGTTATGACAGCAACTGCCGAGATGCAGACAAAAATTCAAGCCGCAAAAGAACGACTGGATGCTCACGTTCGCGAAATGGTCGAATGGCATTTCAATCCCGAAACTGGATGCCCGTACTGGCTGGAAAAAGCCAAAGGCTACGATTTTGACCCGCGCAAAGACGTCAAAACTTATGAAGACCTGGACAAGTTTCCGTTCTTTGAAGATGGCGATTTGCGCGGTGGGCCGGTTCGCCGCTGGGTTCCGAAAGGGCTGGCTGGCAAACCGATTTACGTGTTTGAAACCGGCGGCAGCACAGGCGTGCCCAAAAGCCGTGTTGTCAGTGAAGATCACAAAATAGATTACGAACTGTTCAGCGAAACCTTGCCGGATGAATTCTTTCCGAAAGGCGCTGACTGGCTGATGCTTGGTCCGTCTGGCCCGCGTCGTTTGCGACTGGCTGTCGAGCATCTGGCGCAGCATCGTGGCGGCATTTCGTTTTGTGTGGACCTGGATCCGCGCTGGGTGATCAAGCTGATCAAGATGGGCGAGATGCAGATGATGGAACGCTACAAAGCTCACGTCATTGATCAGGCCGTCACGATTCTGAAAGCCCATCCGAACATCAAATGCATGTTCGCCACGCCGAAACTGCTGGAAGCGCTATGCGAAAAAGTATCGCTGAAAAAAATGGGCATCACCGGCGTCTTTTGCGGCGGGACTGAAATGACACCGCAATTTCATCGCTTCGCCGTCGAAGAATTGATGGAAGGCGCCTACTTCGCGCCGACGTATGGCAATACGCTGATGGGTTTGGCGACGCACAAAGTGCCGTTTGATCCGGCGGACAACTGGGCGATCATTTATTACCCGCCCAATCCGCGTGCCATGATCGAAGTCGTTGATCCCGATGAACCCAGAAAGCTGGTCGGTTACGGCGAAACCGGTCGAGTTCGCCTGACTACGCTAACCAAGGAATTGTTCATGCCGCGCTTCCTGGAACGCGACGAATGTGAACGTGAAGCTCCATGCGAACGATATCCGTGGGATGGAGTTCGTAACGTCCGACCGTTTTCGCGTTTTGCGACTTCAGTAGTCGAAGGCGTGTACTAAGGTAGCGTTCATTGAATCAGAGAGAAGCCAACTACAAAAAGCACAAAAAACACAAAAGAATCTTTGGCTTGCTTTGCGCCTTTTGAGCTTTTTGTGGTTGGCAGGTTTGCGTACGCAGCTACGATCATGAACTTGTTGATTCGCCCAGCTCAGCCGGAAGACGCCGCAGCCATTGTCGCCATTTTCAATCCCATCATCGAAAGCGGAAAGTACACAGTCTTTGACTCACCGTTCACCGTCGAAGCCGAGCAGGAATACATAACGAACTTTCCCACTCGTGGCATCTTTCACGTCGCTGTCAGGCAGGAAAACAAACAGATTGTCGGCTTCCAAAGCACGGAACCGTTTGCGACGTACACGCACGCATTCGATCACGTCGGAGTCATCGGCACGTATGTTGATCTGGCTGAACGAGGGCAGGGAATCGCCGGGCATTTATTCGCGGCAACGTTTGAAGCCGCTCGGCAGAAAGGCTACGAAAAACTGTTCACGTTTATCCGCGCCGACAACCCGGCGGCTCTGGCAACGTATCAGCGGCAAGGGTTTCAAATCATCGGCACGGCTCGGCGACAGGCCAAAATCAATGGCAACTATGTTGACGAACTGATGGTCGAAAAGTTTTTGTAGGAGGGAAGTTATGCCAATCAATTTGATTCGTGCTTTTGTGTTGTTGGGGAGTTGCAGTGCGCTTGCTTACGCGCAAGATTGGGCGCAATGGCGCGGAGCGAATCGCGATGGCGTCGTCAAAGATTTTGTTGCTCCTGCCGCTTGGCCGAAAGAACTCAAGCAAGTCTGGAAAACGCCTGTCGGTTCCGGCTATTCGTCGCCGGTTATCGGCTCGATTGGTGGAAGGGACCGCGCGTGGATTCACAGCATGAGCGGTGAAGAAGAAGTTGTAACCTGCCTGGATTTGAAAACCGGCAAACCATTGTGGAACAAGCGTTACCCGGCGCAATTCGCCAAAAACCAATACGCCACACAGATGGGCAAAGGGCCATTTTCGACGCCAGTTTTGTATCAGGGCAAACTGTACACGCTGGGCGTGAACGCCATAGTTTCATGTTTTGATGCCGTGACTGGCGAATTGAAATGGCAAAAAGATTTTGGCAAACCCGACACGTCAAAGATGTTTTGCGGCACTTCCGCTTCGCCTGTGATTGATGGTGGAAATGTGATTGTGTACACCGGTGATGATATTCGCGGTGGAGCGATGGTTGCGCTGGATGTCGCGACTGGAAAAGAAAAATGGCGGTGGACTGGCGAAGGGCCGGGTTATGCTTCGCCGATCATTGCGACATTTGAAGGTGTACGGCAGATCATCACGATGACCGACAAATCGGTTATAGGCGTCGCGGCGAAAGACGGCCAGTTGCTTTGGCGGTTGCCCTGGCCGGACGAATGGAATGAAAACATCGTCACGCCTGTGTTGTTCAAGGCGAGTGGCAAAGATGCCTTGCTGCTTTCCGGTGTTCGCAAAGGCACGGTGGCGGTGCAGGTCGGCAAAGCCGTCGGTAAATGGGAAACCAAGGAGCTTTGGAGCAATAAAGAATTGACGATGTACATGAATTCGCCTGTGCTTGCCGGAGAACACTTTTTCGGGATGACGAACAAACGCAAAGGATCGCTGTTTTGTGCCGAAGCCGCGACCGGGAAAATTCTCTGGTCAACCGAAGGCCGCGAAGGGGCAAACGCCGCGATCTTGCACACCAAAGATTTGCTTTTCGTTTTGAACAACGACGCTGGTTTGATCGTGGCGAAAAAGACCTCGAAGAGTTTTGAGCAGGTTGCAAAGTATTCCGTTGCCGACAGTGCAACGTACGCGCACCCTGTGATCTGGGGGAAAAGCATTTTGGTCAAAGATGATACCTCAATCGCGCTGTGGGCTGTGGAATAACTTCAAATCCGGATTCTTTTTTGACTCATTCGATGCTGATGCTGGCTGAATTGCAGGCCTGTCAGCAATGTCGTTACATTGCCGCGTCTTTATCAAGCTTTGCGGCGAGCGCAGATTGATTTGATCCAAGCCCAGGACATCACCTTGCGCGCCAGCCATTAACGCCTCACCAGAAATTCCTCCGGCGGCAGCCGTTACGCCGGATAAACTGTGCGCAATCGTCAGCCGATTCTCCGAATTCCACATTTTTCTGTTTGAAGGGTTCTCTCAGGCACTCACCTCACCAATCACAAAACCGTCACCAGAAGATCACCAAAGCATCAGGACTGCGCCGGGGTAGTTCCCGTACATTCGCAACATCAGAGAGACGCAGTAAAACATACAGCCGCCCAGTCGTTTGGGCGTGCATGAATTGAGAACTAACTATTGGAGAGAAAACAGTTTATGAATTTAACCATCCGTTCTATTTCGCAGTCATTTTTGCTAATCGCTTTTGTCGTTCTATCAGCTTCTTCAGTTTTGGCGCAGGCCATTCCGGACAGCGCGCCCACCAGCGACCAAAAAGCCGGGTCGGTACTGATCTACAACTATTACGGATCCAGCGGCTCCGGCTCCATAGACCACGCAACCGAAAACACGCGGATCAGCCTCACCAATACCCATCTGCAACAGGCGGGGATGATGTCACTCTTCTTTATTGATCCGGCAGGTGGTGTGCTCGACGCTTACATTTGTCTGGCTCCCAATCAGACCGCCAGCTTTCTGATGACGGACGTTGATCCTGGCGTCAAAGGGTACATCGTAGCCGTATCGGTAGATGCCACGGGACGGCCAAACAAATTCAACTACTTCACCGGCAGCGAGTACATCAAGATGGCATCAGGTTACGCAGCCACAGTGAATGCCGAAGCTATCTCTGCCTTGGTGGAATCTCCCACGATAGGAGCCAACGGCCCTCTTGAAAACGGGATTGCTGCGACGCTCAAATTCGATGGTGTGCGTTACAACAAGGTCCCCGGTGCGCTCGTGCTCGATTACATTCCGGCAATCGGCGACGGGAACAAAACCATGGTCATCGTTAATCAACTCGGAGGCTCGTTGCTAAATGGTGGCAAACCGGACGATTTGGGTGGGATAACTGGCACTGTATACGACGTAGCGACGAATGCTTACTTCTGGCAGACCGCAGTCAACAGTTGCCAACTCCGAAAAGTGATTGCCAACGACTTCCCCCAGACGGGGCCGAATATGAGTACGGTGATTCAGCCCGGATTGTACGGATGGATGAAATTCTGGCCTCATGCGGCGAACAAGGGTGTGACAGGCATGGTGCTGTATCTGAGCCAGAGCACTTCACCGAGCGATTCCCGCTTCAACGGTGGCCGCAATCTTCACCATATGACGCTGAGGACTGATGAATTGACCATCCCGATCATTGCTCCGAATTGCTAAGCTGAACTTGGAAAAGCAATAAGGGCGTGGAAGGCAAGGCAGCCTTCCGCGCCCTTCGCCATTTGGAATTCACTTTTTCCGTCAAGCTCTTTACGATTTTCACTGTACCTGTGACCAGATTCTTTTCGGATACAGTTGAACCGACAGTCTTCGACTCCTGCTCGATTTTGAAATTTACTTCCGGTTGTTCACCCTCACCTATCACCAAACCATCACCAGAAGATCACCAGAACATCAGGATTGAACCCGCCAATTCCAGTACATTCGCGTCGTCACAGAGACGCAGTAAAACAAAGAGCCGCCTGTTGTTGGGCTGGCGTAAATCGAGAGTCACCTTATTGGAGAGAAAAAATTATGAATTCAACTATTCGTTCTATTTCGCAGTTATTTTTGTTCATCGCTTTCGCCGTTATGTCGGCTTCTTCTGTTTTGGCGCAGGTTAACCCGGATAGCGCGCCCATCAGCGACCAGAAAGCCGGGTCGGTCCTGATCTTCAATTATTACGGCTCTGACACGACCAATCCCAAAGGCGAAGACACACAGATTCACATTACAAACACTCACCCACAAAAAGCGGGGATGATGGCAATCTTCTTTATTAGCGCGGTATCCGGCCTGACAACGGACTCTAGTGTTTGCCTGGCCCCCAATCAGACCGTCAGCTTTAAGACGTCGGACGCTGACC
>CAZXHW010000018.1:0-23039 GCA_964639915.1 uncultured Heliomicrobium sp. | reverse complement strand
GGTCAGCTTTTCATCTTTGACCGGGCCATCGTTTTCGTTATCGCGGAAGCCTTTGGTGTCCAGGCAAACCAATTCAGCGCGGTTTGATACGTAGTAGACTTTCTCGCCTTCGACAATCGGCGAAGAGCAAACGCCCTGAAACGGCCAGTCGTTGACGCGCCCGGCAGTCAATTTTTCGTTCGTGTGCTGCCACAGGTATTCGCCGGTTTTTTCATCAAAAGCCATCAGCACGCCGCGGTCGTTTGGTTGTTTCGGGTCGCGCAAGGCTTCGTTGTTCGTTCCAACGAAAACCTGGCCTCCGGCGACAACCGGATTGCCGTAGCTTTGTGAACCGATGGCGGCCACCCATTTGACATTGGTCTTTTTGGCTACGTCCCAGGTTGTCGGCAGGCCTTTCATATTCGAAACCATATTTCGGTCTGGCGTTCCGCCCCACATTGGCCAATCGCCACCTCCGGGATCGGACGCCGAAACAGAGCGCATCTGCCAGCCAAAGGCAGCAACAATAGCCAGCGCGATTGCGCCAGCGACAAACAGTGATTTCGATTTTCCGTATTTCATTTCTTATTCCCTCGGTTTTAGAGCGATGCTCTGTAAAGGCGTCTACTTGTTCGGCGTAACCTTTATGTTATCAAAAAAGAGTTCGTTTGCGCTGTCGGCGAAAATGCCAGCGCTGCCCATCCGATTTCCGATTGGGTCTGTCCATTCGATCAGCCAGTCAGCAGGTTCAGGGTCGCTTGCCGGCCATACTTTGCCGCGAGCGCGGGTTTTGCCACCCGGCAGGTTTTCAACCTGTAACTTCAAGCTGTACCAGGTGTCTGCTTTCCAGGCGAAAGGCTTGCTGAAACTGCGCTTCGGCTCAATCTGCCATGAACGCAATTCGACTTTCTGGATGTTGCCGAACAATACCAGTTCGTAACGCTGCGCGACGACGCCTGCGTCACCCATCTGGCGGCGTTTTTCGATGCCCCGCACATCGGCCTGGACGGTGTAATTGGCAGTTTCAACCGCGCCAAAAGGCGAGCGTGTGCGTTTGAAAATGCCGTTGTCGGGCTTTTTGACCAAAAACTTATTGCCGTCAACTTCGCGCACTGTGTACTTGATCGGCTGGCCGCCAGCGTTCAGCCAATAACTTGGAGCCTGGTCCACGGTCACCTTGCTGAAATCTTCCGTGTAAGGCAGCGCGGGAATGATGCGGACGCGCGAGGTGCCAGTGACGCCTGCAACAGTGACTTTTAACAAGCCACCTTGCAATCCGCTATCTGCCGCAGCAGTGAATTGGTTATTTGCGGCAGTGCCTTTCAATCCTTCCATCGCCCACTGGGCATTGGTTTCTTCACGGATGAAACGCCCGTGATCGTCAAACAAACGAACTTTGAAACTCTTCGTTGCGCCGGGTTGCATCACCAAATCAACCGGGACGACTTGCACGTGGGCGACTTTGGCGTCCGCCGGAGCCGTGTCGGCTTTCTCAACAACCGGCGGCAATGCCGCAGCTTTCTTTTTGCCAATCGCATAAATGTGTTTGGTCGAAACGAAGTAAACGCGTCCGCGAGAAACCGCCGCTCCGCCAATGATTTGTTCGTTGGCGGCGATGGCTTCGTCGCCGGATTCTGTAGTCAGGGTTTCTTTGGTGATTGGTTCCAGCGGGTTTTTGCTAAGAATCTGGCAGCCGGTCAGCGACGGCTTCAAGATATAAAATGTGCCGTTTTCGGTGCCGACATAAATTTTGCCGTCGGCCAGAATCGGTGATGCTTTTTGAATTGTGCCCAGATTCTGTTCCCACAGCTTCTTGCCATCGGCGCGGTTGAATGCGAACAGATTCGCTCCGGCGTCCACAAAATAGATCAGATTTTCGTCAATCACTGGCGAAGCCGGGCCAAGTTGGTAGTTGTAAATCGCGTATTTGATCTTGTCGGCGTTGGAGGTTTTGGTGATCGAACCTTTGGCGCGCAAATCAATTGCGGCCAGCATTCCCATTTCGTTGGAATCAATGTTTTCTTCCTGATGGCTGACATAAGCAATGCCGTCTTTGACGACCACGCCAGGATTCACGCCGCGTTTGGACATCGGGAAATTCCAGACGGGTTCGCCTGTGGCGACTTTGACCGCGCTGACTGATCCGTCGCCGCCGCCTGCCACCAGAACTCTGGTTCCATCAACCGTTGCGACGACCGGCGTTGAATACGTCGTGTCATAGGGCCGTCCGCCCGGCGTGCTGACCCAGACCGTTTCGCCCGTCACTTTGTCAAAAGCGTAATAGCGGTGACGCCGCGAAGCAATGTCGGCAAACCCATCCGTAACCGTGCTGATGATTACCGTATCGCCTTCGACAATTGGCGAAACGGTTCGTCCACCGTGCGTCGTCCACGCGCCAAACTCATCCGTCAGCGAACGTTGCCACAACACTTTTCCGGCAAATGACAGCGCCACAAGTTCGTTGCAGACGCCGAAAGCGTAAACATTCCCGGTGACAGGATCGCCCACCGGCGATGACCACGCAGCCCGACGAGGCGGCACGTCGCTTGAATACACGTTGAATTTATATTCCCAAACCAGCTTGCCGGTTTCAGCGTCTAGCGCCAATACTCGCTCCTGGAAAGTTTCGCCTTCGCCCGAAGTGTTGAAGATGAAAACGCGGCCATTCATCACAATCGGCGCTGAGCGCCCGCCGTACGGAGCTTTCCAGAGCAGATTGTCACCCGAAGGCGACCATTTTTCCGGCAAGCCTTTTTCCAGCGAGATGCCATCGCGCGATGGGCCCCGCCAATCAGCCCAATCGCTTCCGGATTTGGCCCGGGCGGGCGATTGCGCCGAACTGCCGCTGTCAAAGAAGGAACTGGAGATGGCGAAAACCACCAATGCAAAAAGAGTAAATCGAACGATGTTTGATTTCATATGCGATCCTGTGGACGAGTTTGATTGATTGCAGCCTCGTTCACCAAAGACTGGTTCCAAGCCTGTTTGGTTGCGTCTGATTTTCTTGACGTGTTTGAAGCCAAACTATAATTTGCCGCTGACCACAGTTCAAGACGAGTTTCCCGAAACCTGGCAAGCTGCGCTTGCGTTTTTGCTGCTGCCAACCCGATTTGTTCCTGTCGCTGGTCGTGCAGTGTTGCCAAGTGGAAAACGAAACAGAAAAATGGAATGTGTTCGCGTCCGGCTTTCAACATCCATCTTTGTTATCGAATGAAAGCCACGATGCCCTTCAACCCTGACGATCTTCTGCTGTAAAGTTTCTTCCGTGCTGAGATGGTGGATTCATTGTGCATTCGGCCAGCCACTTGTCTGGAATTTTCGAAATAGGCGGCGAAGTAAGTGTCGAATTGTTCATACCCTGTTCGTCTACGGTCTGTAAGGGAAGCGGTAATTCTGAATCCGCAGGTCGCCGCGGCCTCTCAAAAATCACCTGGAGGTATGAACATGAAAAAGATTGTTAGTTTGATTGCTTTGACAGCGCTGCTATCGCTGACAGCCTTTGCGCAGGAAAAACAGACCGAGCATACGCTGAAGCTGAGCGCTGATCAGCAATCGCCGCCAGCTACCATCGCTGATATGTCCTGGATGGCGGGAAACTGGACAGGAAACGCGCTTGGCGGAGTGACCGAAGAAGCTTGGACAATGCCTTCGGGCGGTTCGATGGTCGGAATGTTTCGTTTGACTCAAAAGGGGAAGCCGGTTTTTTACGAATTGACGACTTTGACGGAAGAAGGCGGCACCCTGATTATGCGGTTGAAGCACTTCAACCCGAACATGACCGGCTGGGAAGAGAAAGACAAAACAGTTGATTTCAAGTTTGTCGGCAAAAAAGATGGCCTGATTCATTTTGAAGGAATGGCTTTCAAACCCGAAGGCAAAGACGCCTTTACGGTTTACGTGGCGATCAAAGGTAGGGACGGCAATGTGCGTGAAGAAGCCTTCCCCTACAAACGAGTGAAGTAGGTCAGGTTTTCCAAGCCTGACCGGGGTTTGACAGTGTGAGGTTCGAAGGCAGATTGGAAAATCTGCCTTACACTTATTTCTACTTGATGCTTATGATTCGCCGCGATGAACACGAAGAGGCGGGCTGCTTGACCGAAATCGCTTTTGCCGCCAAACGACACTGGGTCTATCCCGAAAGCTGGATCGAGGTTTGGCGCAAAGATTTAACTGTTACGCCCGACTATATCGAATGCCACGAAGTTTTCGTAGCAACTGAAGCCGGTAAGTTGATCGGCTTTTACGCGCTGGTCACGTTCGAAGGCACAACCGAACTGGATCATCTATGGGTTTTGCCGGAATTGATTGGCAAAGGCATTGGCAGCCAGTTGTTAAAACACGCGCTCGACAAAGCGGCAGCGGTTGGTGTTACAGTAATCGAAATCGTTTCTGATCCAAACTCCGAAGGCTTTTATCTGAAAGCGGGAGCGGCAAAGATCGGCGAAGTTATTTCTGAAATCGAGGGCAAGGTGCGAATCCTGCCTCGGTTGTTATTGCAGATTCCAAACAGGAGACATTCGTAAATGAAGAAGTTATCAATCGCGTTACTTTTCGCCACATTCGTTATTTTTGCCTGCTCAACCGCTCAAATGGTTTCGCCGGTTGACGCGAAAGGCGGTTCGAACTGGGCGCAATGGCGCGGTCCGGCTTCGCAAGGAGTATCGGAAGAGAAAAATCTGCCGACCGAATGGAGCGATACGAAAAACGTTTTATGGAAAGCGGCGCTGCCCGGCAAAGGATTTTCGCAGCCGATCATTTGGGGAAACCGGATTTTCCTGACTTCGGATATTGAAGGCGGTCCGGCTCCTGAATCGCACAAACCTCCGAAACATATGCTCGGCGAAAAAGAATTCACACATCCAGAATGGGATGGCGTTAATCGGCTTCACACCTTCAAAACGATCTGCCTTGACCGCGACTCCGGCAAAATTCTGTGGGAGAAAGTTTCTTACGAAGGCACGGTTTATGATTACCGCCACAAACGAGGCAATTACGCCGCGCCAACTGCTGTCACGGATGGCAAATATGTCATCTCCTACTTCGGCTCCGAGGGCGTGTACTGTTACGACTTCAACGGCAAGCTGATCTGGAAAAACGACATTGGCGACATCAGCACATTTGGAATGGGCGTAGGCACGTCGCCCGTGCTGCACGAAAATCTTGTGATTCTGGTGGCCGATCAAAGCCTGGGCAAACCCAAAGATTCCTTTATGGTCGCGCTCGACAAAAAGACCGGCAAGCAGGTTTGGCGCGTTGAACGCCCGATTCAAGGCAGTTGGGCGACGCCTGTAATTGTCAAAGTTGGCAATCGCACTGAAATGGTCACCAGCGGCAACGAGTTTCTGATTTCCTACGATCCGGCCACCGGCAAAGAACTCTGGCGCGCGGGCGGGCTGAAGAGTCACGCGATTGCGACGCCGGTCATTGGCCACGGATTGGCGATTCTTTCTTCGGGCTATCCGTCCAAAGTCATCACCGCAATCAAGCTTGGCGGTTCAGGCAATCTCGACAAGACAGAAAACATCGCTTGGACGTACAACAAAGGCACGGCCTATGTGCCTTCGCCGATTTTGTACGGCGATTATGTTTACCTGATGAACGACCAGGGGGCGTTGACCTGCCTGGAAGCCAAGACCGGCAAGGTTGTTTACGAAGGCGGGCGCGTGCCTGTGAACGCCAAGTTTTACGGCGCTTCTCCGGTTGCGTTTGATGACAAGATTCTGCTGACCAACGACGACGGCGAAACCTTTGTCATCAAAGCCGGGCCAAAACACGAGGTTCTCGGGACAAATTCGCTTGGCGAACCGAGCCGAACTTCAATTGCCTTCGCCGACGGCAAACTATTTATTCGCGGCGACAAACATCTGTTTTGCATTGGCAAAAAAGGATAAGAGTTATGACTTGGGATGAAGTTCTCAATAGCCCGTTTTTGCAAGACTTGCCGTTCAAGATTGAACTCAATGGCTTCGGGCAAATTGTGATGAGTCCCTCGTCTAACAAACAAGGCGCGATTCGCTCTGAAATTGGATTCAAAATCCATCGCAGCAAAAAGCGAGGCCAAATTATTTTTGGCTGCTCAATTACGACTTCCGATGGAGTGAGAGTGGCTGATGTTGCTTGGGCTTCTGACAAGTTCATTGCCGAATATGGCGATATTACGCCTTACCCCAAAGCTTCTGAAATTTGTGTTGAAGTGATTGCGCCGTCCAATACCAAAGAAGAGATTGAGCACAAAATCGAGCTTTATCTTGCCAAAGGCGCGTTGGAAGTCTGGGTTGTCAACAGTGATGAGGAAGTCACTTACTATACCCACGCTGGGCAAATCAAAAAATCCAAACTGGTTCCTAACATAAAACTCTGAGTAGCAAACTGCTTTCTGACCGTGAGCATAAATCCTGCGCTGACCAAAGACAGGAGTAACCAAATCAATGAATCGAAAACTGACTCTGCTTTCAGCAATAATTCTGGGTTTGATTGCCTTCGTGGTATTCAAACCGACGGCCAGCGTGGCTGCGCCGAACGCAAACTGGTCTGCTTGGCGAGGTTCCGAAGGCACGGGCGTTTCCGCCGAAACCAACCTGCCGACCGAATGGAGCGCTGACAAAAACGTCAAATGGAAAGCTGCGCTTCCGGGACGCGGCCATTCATCTCCCATTGTCTGGGGCAACAAAATCTTCCTGACCACGGATATTGAAGGCGAAGTCGTTCCCGGGGCGAAAGCGGTGAAACACATCATCGAAGGGCAGGAATACATCCATCCGGATTCCATCGCCGCAGACATTAAGCATACTTTCAAGGTGTTGTGTGTTGATCGCACCACGGGAAAAATTCTGTGGGAACAGACGGCCTACAGCGGAACCGTGTATGACGGTCGCCATCGCAAAGGAAGTTACGCTGCGCCAACGATGGTGACGGACGGACAGCTTGTTTACGCTTGGTTTGGCGGGGAAGGTGACGGGCTGTATTGCTACGATCTGAATGGCAAACTGATGTGGAAAACACCGATTGCCAAAATTGCTAGCGTGGGAATGGGGCCAAGCACTTCACCCGTGATGGCCGATGGCGTTATCGCGCTGCAATGCGACGAAGACGAAGGCAAAAACTCCTTCATCGCCGGAGTGGATAAAAAAACGGGCAAGGAAGTTTGGCGCACCAAACGTCCTGTGCAGGCCGGTTGGTCAACACCACTGGTGGTCAAAACTGCCAAAGGAACCGAAATCGTCGCCAGCGGATTTGAATGGATCATTTCCTACGAACCGAAAACCGGCAAAGAGTTGTGGAAGATGAAAAGCTTTCAGAGCAACGCGCTGCCTACGCCGTTGGTCGGTTTCGGAATGGTGTACGCCTATTCGGGCTATCCAACGAAAAAGACGCTGGCCATTAAACTGGGCGGTTCGGGTGACATTACGGAATCAGCCCTTGCCTGGAGCTACGACAAAGGCACCGCTTACATCCCGTCTTCGATTTTGTACGGCGACAATCTGTACTTGATGACGGATCGCGGAATTTTGACTTGTCTGGATGCCAAAACCGGCAAAGTCATTTACGAAGGCGGACGCGTTCCCGTACCGGCGACGTTCACGGCTTCGCCCGTGGCGTTTGACGGGAAGATTCTGCTGACCAGCGAAGACGGTGACACTTACGTCGTCAAAGCCGGGCCGAAACATGAGATTCTGGCGACCAATTCGGTTGGCGAGCCGGTCTATGCTTCGCCTGCAATTTCCGACGGAATGATCTTCATTCGCGGCGAAAAGAATCTGTATTGCATCAGCAACAAAAAGTAGGAGGCAAGAGATGAAAACAAAAAACTTGTTGGTCGGATTTGCCTTGTTGCTGGGGTTGCTGAGCGTTGCGTTTGCTGTGCAGAAGCCCAATTTCAGCGGCAAATGGGAACTGGACAAAATCAAAAGCTTCAGCAATCCGGCCGGATTGGATCAGTCGGCGACGATTACACAAAACGGCGACCAGATCACCTTCGACACCAAAGTCAAAACCAATGCCGGCGGCGAGCAGAAGATCACCGAAAGCTACACGCTGGACGGAAAAGAAGTTGACTTCAAACCGGCTGCGCCACCTAACGCGACCGGCAAACGAACGGCTTCGTGGTTGCCGAACGGGCGCGGATTGTTGATCAAAGACGAAACGTCTGTGGACGGCAAAGTCGTTTCCACCGTCACCCGCAAATGGACACTTGCCACCGATGGCAAAACGCTGACGGTGGATTATTTTATTGATCGTGCGACTGGAACCTTTGAATCCAAGCGCATTTTCAATAAAGTCGAATAGCGATTCGTAAAACCTTGAATACTGAAGGGGCAGTGAGTAACGTCACTGCCCCAAGTTTTTTTGTGACTGAAAATTCACTCAACGGTTTTCCAATGAACCTGAAAGCTTACGTCCTCGTTCCGTTTGTTTTTTCTGCTTGGCTTGTAGCCTGTCAGGCTTTTCCCAATCCACTAACTGGCCTCAATGGCGCGGCCCGCAGGGTGCAGGTATCTCCGCCGAAAAGAACTTGCCAGACCAATGGAGCGCCGACAAAAACATTCGTTGGAAAACTCCGCTTCCGGGACGCGGCCATTCTTCACCGGTGGTTTGGGGGAACCGAATCTTTTTAACCACGGACATTGAAGGCGACATTGTTTCCGGGGCCAAACCAGTAGCGCATAAGCTGGAAGGGCAGGATTTTGTTCATCCCGACAGCGTCGGCGGTAACCGCAAACATATTTTCAAGTTGCTTTGCTTTGACCGTAATACTGGCCAGGTGCTCTGGGAGCAGACAGCTTATGAGGGCAGCGTTTACGACGACCGCCATCGCAAAGGTAGTTATGCCGCGCCTACACCGGTAACGGATGGCAGCCGGGTTTACGCCTGGTTTGGCGGTGAAGGCGATGGATTGTACTGTTACGATTTCAACGGCAAGCTAATGTGGAAAACCTTTGTCGGCAAAATTTCCACGGTTGGTATGGGGCCAGGAACGTCGCCAGTGCTGACTGGAGGCGTCGTGGTATTGCAGTGTGACGGAGATGCAGAGGATAAGTCTTTCGTCACTGGCATAGATCAAAAGACAGGGAAAGAACTTTGGCGCACGCTGCGCAAAGTGCGCGCCAGTTGGTCAACGCCGCTGATCGTCCACACTGCCGGACGAACGGAAATCATTACCAATGGGTTTGAGTGGATCATTTCTTATGATCCTAAAACCGGCAAAGAATTGTGGAAAACGAAAGGCCTGGAAAGCAATGCCGTGCCGTCGCCGGTGTTCGGGCATGATTTAGTCTTCCTATACGCTGGGTCTCCCGCCAAAAAGACGATTGCCATCAAACTTGGAGGCTCCGGCGATCTGACTGGCAGCTCCAACATCGTCTGGCAATATGGAAAAGGTTCTGCCTACATTCCTTCTTCGATCTTGTATGGAGATTATCTATATCTGACGACAGATAATGGGCTTCTGACCTGCCTCGACGCCAAGATCGGCAGGGTGATTTATGAAGGCGGGCGTGTTCCTGTTCCTGCCAACTTCAGCGCGTCGCCGGTAGCCTTTGATGGGAAGATTCTACTGACCAGCGAAGACGGTGACACCTACGTCGTCAAAGCCGGGCCGAAACATGAAATTCTGGCGACCAATTCAGTCGGCGAACCGGTTTACGCTTCGCCAGCGATTTCCGATGGAATGATTTTCATTCGCGGAGAAAAGAGCCTGTACTGCATCAGTAACAAAAAGTAGGAGGCGAAAATGAAGACTAAAACCTTCTTTATCGGATTTGCTCTGCTACTCGGTTTGCTGAACGTGGCCTAAAAGTCGAATCGTGACGCGCAAAACCTTGAATACTGAAGGGGCAGTGGTTAGCATCGCTGCCCCAAATCTTTTTTATCCAAACTTAACCGGTGATTGTCGTATGAAACAAAAACTCCTGATCTGTTTTTCGCTCGTGATGCTCTGTTTGGTTGGCAATCTGACTTGCCTGGCGCAATCCACAAACTGGCCGCAATGGCGTGGTCCAAATGGCAGCGGTATTTCCAACGAAAAGAATCTGCCCGATCAATGGAGCGCCGACAAAAACATTCAGTGGAAAACGCCTTTGCCGGGGCGCGGGCATTCTTCGCCTGTTGTGTGGGGCAACAAGATTTTTCTGACTACGGACATCGAAGGTGACGTTGTTCCCGGCGCAAAAGCCGTCGAACACGTTCGCAGCGGAAAAGTCTGGGTGCATCCCGATTCTGTTTCAGGAAATCGCAAACACACGTTGAAAGTGCTCTGCCTGGATCGGAGTTCAGGGAAAATCCTGTGGGAGCAAACGGCCTACGAAGGAACCGTGCTGGACGACCGTCATCGCAAAAATACTTACGCTTCGGGCACGCCGGTGATAGACGGCAAGTTTGTGTATGCCTTTTTTGAATCCGAAGGGCTGTACTGTTACGACTTCAACGGCAAGTTGGCTTGGAAAACCAATGTCGGCAAAATTAGCAAAGTCGGAATGGGGCCGGGAACGTCACCTGTGTTGTACAACGACTTGGTCATTCTGCAATGCGATCTGGAAGATGGTGGGCCAGAATTGTCGTTTATTTCCGCTGTGGACAAACGCACAGGCAAAGAAGTCTGGCGCATCAAACGCAACCACCGGAAGACGCACGCGACACCGCTGATCGTTCGCACCGGCAATCATGACGAACTGATCACCAACGGCTGGGAAACGGTTGTGGCATATGATCCTGCCACAGGCAAAGAATTGTGGAGTTGCGATGGCGTCAAAGGCTGGGGAATTCCAAGTCCTGTGGCCAATGGCGAAATGGTGTTTTTGGCAACCGGCTACCCCAGCAAACGCGCGATGGGGATTAAGTTCGGTGGTTCAGGGAATCTGACCGGCACGCAGAATCTGGTTTGGAGTTACGACAAAGGCACGGCGTATGTCGCCTCGCCGATTTTGTATGGCGAATACCTGTACCTGATCAGCGACAAAGGCATTTTGACCTGCATCGAGGCCAAAACCGGCAAAATTACCTACGAAGGCGGCAGAGTTCCGATTCCCGCTAGCTTCAGCGCTTCGCCCGTCGCGTTTGATGGAAAGCTGTTTTTGACCAGCGAAGACGGCGACACCTTCGTCATCAGAGCCGGTCCAGTTCACGAAGTGCTGGGAACGAATTCGTTGAATGAGCCTGTGCTGGCTTCTCCCGCCATCGCCGCCGGAAAAATCTTCATTCGCGGCGAAAAGCATCTGTATTGTATTGGCAAATAGCAGTTAGAGGGCGAAAGAGCGATACGGCCTTTCGCCTTCGGTGTACCTAGCTTGAATTTGTTGCGGCAAATTGCGCTTGCTGACGGAAAGCTCACAGCCATTCTCACCGCTTGCCACACAAGTTAATCTCATCATTGTCGCTGACTTCTGCAAACGAATCAGCCAGCAGTTGGCTCAGGGATTCCTCTACGTTCTCACGCCTGGATATTTAGCATGAATTCAAGAAAGGCTTCGCAAGGATTTAAGGTCGGCTACCTATATTGCATTGGCGAATTTCCATTTCTCACAAATAAAGCCCCATTCTGATCGAACACTTTTTATTCAAGGAGATAAAACGTGCGCAAAGCTCTTTCTAAACTATCTGTATTCTTCTGCATTCTTGCCATCGCGCTAAGCGCGGTCTCGGGCCTTTCAATCCGCCATGCCCAGGCGGTGCCAGGCGTTACAAGCGCTGAAACCCGTTCCCTATCGCAAGCCATTAGCACAGTTGATCTGTCCAGGTATGTTCGGGTTGGCCGATTCGATTTGCCCGAACCGACCAGGACGACCCCTCCACCCAATAATCTACTGGGACAGGAAGCCTCGGGAGTAACTTACAACTGGGAAACCAATACCTTGTTTATTACCGGTGATGGCGGCACCTCCGTGACGCAAGTCACGAAAACCGGGCAACTGGTTGACACCATGACGCTGGCTCCCGGTTCCAGCCCTCAAGGCACGGATTTTTATGATCCGGAGGGAATTACTTATATTGGTGGCGGCAAGTTTGTTCTGGTAGAAGAAAGAGATCGGCAGGCAAATTTGTTCACGTATGTGGCTGGCGGGATTCTTCGTAAAGCCGACGTGCAAACCGTCAAACTCGGCACGACGGTCGGAAACGTTGGGCTTGAAGGCCTCTCTTATGATCCGCTGACGAACGGATTTATCTTTGTCAAAGAGGCAGACCCAATATCAATCTTCCAGACAGACATTGATTTTGTCGCCAAAACCGCGACCAACGGCTCGCCGACAGCGACGGGTTCGACGGATTTGTTCAATCCGTCTTTGGCCAACCTGGCGGACTTCTCTGACGTGTTTGCGCTGTCAAATCTGCCGTCCCTAAGTGGAACACCCGATTACAGCCACCTGCTAATCCTTAGCCAGGAATCAGGGCAGATCATCAACATAGACCGATCCGGAACCGTCTTCAGCAGGCTGACCATCGTCGCTGATCCGGGCAATCCTTTGTCCGTTCCCGCCCAGACGCACGAAGGCCTGACGATGGATCGCGATGGCAATCTTTATGTTGTCAGCGAGAATGGCGGCGGCGATAGCGACCATCCGCAACTTTGGGTTTATGCACCGTCCACGGTTTCGAACCAGGCGCCGACCGCAGTCACGCTGAGCAACGCTGTCACTTCGATTCCCGAAAATACCAGCACGGCGGCACCGGTTAAATTGGCTGACATTACCGTGACCGATGATGGAATCGGAACCAACCAACTGACCGTGACCGGCGTGGATGCCAATTCATTTCAGATTATCGGCACTGCGTTGTATCTGAAAGCTGGAACGGCGCTAAGTTCCATCGCCAAGTCTGGTTACAGCATCACCGTCAATGTGGACGACGCAACGGTTGGCAACACGCCGGATGCGACTACCAACTTTACCCTGACGGTGACTCCCGCCACGGGGGGAACCGCCTCACTCATCATTTCCGAAGTCGCTCCCTGGTCTAGCGGCAACAGCGATGCCAGCCTGCGCGTGGATTGGTTCGAAGTGACCAACATCGGCACCGCCACCGCCAACATTGCTGGCTGGAAGGTGGACGACGATTCGCGCTCCTTCAACACCGCCGTGGCTCTAAACGGCGTCACCAACATTGCTCCCGGCGAGTCGGTAATCTTTCTGGAAACTGCGGATCTTCCGGGCAAGAGCGCCGCCTTCAAAACGCTTTGGTTCGGCGCGAATCCGCGCGCGAACCTGCAAATCGGAAACTATAGCGGCGCAGGCATTGGCCTCAGCACCGCCGGAGATCAGGTCAATCTGTTCGACAGCGCGGGCGCTGTGCAGGCGGGGGTGACCTTTGGCGCTTCTCCCGCTGGCCCATTATTTCCGACCTTCGATAATGGGGCTGGCCTGAACAACGCCACCATTTCGACCTTGAGCGTGGTGGGTGTTAATGGCGCGTTCGCCGCAGCCAATGACATCGCAGAAATCGGCTCTCCGGGGAGCATCGGCGTTTCGTCAACGCCAATCGTCACCATCACTGCCACCGATGCCAACGCGGCGGAAACTGGAAATGACACCGGTACATTTCGCATCTCTCGCACCGGCAGCACGCTGGGTCCGCTGACCGTCAGTTACACCATCGCAACCGGCGCGGGGCAGGCCACCAGCGCCGATTACACGCCGACGCTGATGGGCGCGGCGACGATCCCTGCGGGGCAGTCGTTTGTCGAAATCACGATCACACCAGTGAACGATACTCTGGTTGAAGGCAATGAAATGGTAACGCTAATTTTAGGCGATACGGGCAGTTACGATGTCGGTGCGAATGGAACGGCGACCGTTACCATCGCTGACAGCCCAATCCTCGGAACTGCCAAACTGATCATTTCCGAAGTGGCGCCCTGGTCAAGTGGCAACAGCGCAGCCAGCCTGCGCGTGGACTGGTTCGAAGTGTCCAACATTGGTACCGCCCCCGCGAACATCGCGGGCTGGAAGGTGGATGACGACTCGCGTTCCTTCAACACCGCCGTGGCTTTGAGCGGCGTCACCAACATTGCTCCCGGTGAGTCGGTCATTTTTCTGGAAACCACAGATCTGCCAGGCAAGAGCGCTGCCTTCAAGACGCTTTGGTTCGGCGCGAACCCGCCCGCGAACCTGCAAATCGGCAGCTATAGCGGCGCAGGCATTGGTCTAAGCACAGGCGGAGACCAAGTCAATCTGTTCGACAGCGCGGGCGCTGTGCAGACGGGTGTGGTCTTCGGCGCTTCTCCCGCTGGTCCATTATTTCCAACTTTTGATAACGGGGCTGGACTAAACAACGCCACTATTTCGACTTTGAGCGCCGTCGGCGTTCGTGGCGGGTTTGCCGCAGTCAATGACGCCGCTGAAATCGGTTCTCCTGGAACCAGCAGCCCGCTTCTCAATCAGACAATCAGTTTCGCTCAACTACCGAACAAGACGTTCGGCGAAGCTCCGTTCACGTTGTCCGCAACTGCAAGCTCAGGGTTGGCCGTTTCGTTTGCCGCAGGCGGAAACTGTACCGTGAGCGGAGCGACGGTCACGCTGACGGGAGCCGGAACCTGCACCCTCATCGCTTCTCAAGCGGGCGATGCTAACTTCAATCCAGCCCAGAATGTTTCGCAGACGTTTTCGATAGCGAAAGCAGGAACGACGACTGCGATCATCGCCGATACGCCCGATCCGTCTGTGGTCGGCCAGCCAGTGACGGTCGCTTATCGGGTTGCTGCCAACGCTTCGGGCATTGGAACGCCGACAGGCAACGTCACTGTCACAGATGGTGTGGATTCGTGCACTGGCACGGTAGCGACGGGAAGCTGTGTTCTCACCTTCAGCACGGCTGGCGCTAGAACATTGCGAGCCACTTATGCAGGAGATGCGAACTTCAATGGCAGTTCTTCACCTGATGAACCGCATCAAGTTCGTTTTCCTATTCAGATTGACCAAGTTTACCCAGGCTCCGTTTCGCCGGGAGAGCGGATTACGTTGACCGTCATCGGCAGTGGCTTTGTGCCGCAGTCCAGGATCAACATTGAAGGGTTAGGGCTAACGATCCTGACAAGGTATGTTGCAAGCACAAAATTGACGGCCACTGTCATTATTGCCGCCAATGCGTTCAGGTCGGCGCGTGATGTCACGGTCACGAATCCTGACGGTAGCTCCGACACTGAAGTGAAAGCGTTTATTGTCAGATAGTGACGAGAAGGCAGGCTTTCCAAAAGAAAAAGGCTGCGGTTTATACCCGCAGCCTTTTTCTATATCGGACAGAGCGTAGCGATGTTTTAGTACAGCAGCTTCACGCCAAACTGAATTCTTCGCGGGCTTTCCGCCGAAAGGACTCGGCCAAACGATGGCGAGCCGACAAAGTTATCCGGTAAACCAAAGTTCGGATGGTTGAACAGGTTGAAGAATTCTGCGCGGAACTGAACCGTGACTTTTTCTTTGATCGAAGTATTTTTCAGCAAAGAGAAGTTCACGTTCTGATAACCGTCTCCGTCCAGGATGTTGCGTCCTGAATTGCCGAAGCTGCCAAAACGCGGAACCGCGAAAGCCGCCGTGTTAAACCAGCGTTCAACCGTCGGATTATCCAGCCGTCCTTGGCCAACCAGATTCGGGCGGTCGTTGCCTAAGAAACCCAGATTGGAAATGCCTGTGTTGCTGTTGTCAAATTCGGGCAATAACGCGACGGTGAACGGCCGCCCCGTTTGCAGCGTAATCACACCAAACGTTTGCCAGCCGTCCAGCAAGGCTTTCGCTGCGCCTTTTTGGCCTTTGCCAAACGGCAATTCATACGAATAGCTCAGCGAAAAGCGATGGCGAATGTCGAAGCCTGATCGTCCACGTTCTCCCGCCAGATTGAAACTGTTTTGCGGGTAGTTCGGATCGCCAAGGCTGGAGAAAACTCCCGAAGCGTTATCAATGGATTTGCCGAAGGTGTATGCGCCAAGCAGTGACAGGCCAAACGCCAGCCGTTGTTGCAGACGAGCTTGCAAGCTGTGGTAATTGGAATCGCCGCTGCTTTCCTGTTGTGTGATTTCTCCAAACTGCGGATTGCGCGGCAGGTTTGGTTGCTGCGTGCTGGGCATCGGTTGATTGATGTCGCGCGACACCAGCAGTTTCGTGCCTTTCGACCCAACATAGGCGACTTCGGCCACGGTGCTGCTGCCAAGTTGCTGTTGAACGCTCAAATTCCAATGCTGCGTGTACGCAGTTCTCAGGTTTCTGTCGAAAGAAAAACCCGATGGCGGCGCAAAGCTTGGCGTGTTGAATGGGAACGGGTTGTAAAGCGTCAACGGCGCTTGTTGTGATTGAAAGTAGAAGCGGAAATCGAAATAAGGCGCGTTGAAATACAAACCTTCGCCAGGGGCCAGCGGTGATTGGTCGAAGTATACGCCATAACCGGCGCGAACCACCGTCGTGCTGTTTTCGCCGAATGAGTAAGCCAACCCCAAGCGCGGCGCAAAGTTGTTTTTGTCGGCTTCGTACCCTGCGCGGGGAATGCCTGCGGTGCCTACTTGGACAAGTTTGCGCGTTGCCGGATCGTAAATGTTGGCCCGGTTTTCGGTATCAACTGCCGGTGAGTTGTATTCGTAACGCAATCCGGCAGACAAGGTCAGTTTGGGCGTGATTCGAAAACTGTCGTTGGCGAATACGTTATAGCTTTCGGTGCGCAGGTGTTGCTGGTTATCCAGACGCGCTCCGCCTGAAACCAGCGGAAAACCAAACAGCAAATCTGCCATCGTGTTTCCGGTTAAGTACGGGACGACCGCAGAGCCGCCACTAGGCAGCGTGATTGACACATAACCTGGAAACGTCAGCAAACCGCGCGATTGCACGTCACGGAAAGCGTTTTGCTGGGTGTAGCGGAAATCAAAGCCAAATTTCAGCAGATGTGAACCGTAAGCGTAAGTCGCCGTGTCCAGAAATTGGTAAACGTTGGTCGCCGAATCTTGGGGGTTGTTGTATTCGTGGCCGAGGGGCGAATAACCCGTAACGCGAATAAAGCTCAAACCATAATCGCGCGGGTTCAGCGACAGCTCCGGCAGGCCAACTTGTTGGTTGATGCTGCGGCCAGCGTTTTCGATCTGAACTTGATTGCCTACGCGGCTGAATGCCAAGCGGGCATCATTCACGAAACGCGGCGAAAAGATGTGATGTTCGTTCAACATCAAGTTCTGGCCGCGACGGTAAACATTGTTTCCGTAACCCGGCACAAAAACTTGAGTTACGCCCGAATATGGCTCGAACAGATTGCGATCAGCGAAGCTGTAACGGGCCGCAAATTGTGAAGCGTCATTGATCTTGTGATCCACGCGAACGTCGAACAAATCATTGCGGTCGCGCTGCACGGGCGAAGCCACGTAATTCTGTCCGGGCACGTTCCGATTCGGCAGCGGATAGAGCGCGGCGATTTTCAAACCAATAGGGTTCAGCGCTTGTTGTGGAATGACGCCACCGGGAAACTGCGTTTGGGTTCCGGGAATCAACGGCCAGGACTGCTGCGGAAGTTGCGAAAAATCACCAATGCGTTCACGCGCGGTTGGGACGTTGGCCAATCGCGTGATGCCTTCGCGGCCACGAAGCCCTTCATAATCGCCGAAAAAGAAAGTGCGATCTTTGATGATTGGGCCGCCAAAGCTGAAACCAAACTGGTTGCGGCGGTACGTGGGATCTGGTTGAACGGTAGGCGCAAAGTAGTTGCGGGCGTCCAAGGATTGATTCCGCAGAAACTCATACGCTGTGCCGTGAAAGCCATTCGTGCCGGATTTCATAACGACGTTGACCTGCGCTCCGGCGCTACGGCCAAACGAAGCGTCATAAACACTCGACAACACTTCAAATTCGCGGATCGCATCCACAGGCGGTTTGACGCCGAACGTGTTCAGCTTCGGATCAACGTTGTACACGCCGTCCAGCAGAAAGTTGTTGGCGTCTTCACGCTGGCCATTGATGGTGAACGCGAAATCTCCGCGAACAGAACCTGCGGAACCCTGTGCGGCAGGGGTCGTTCCCGGAGCCAGCAGCGCCAACTCCAGAAAATTGCGCCCATCCAGCGGAAGTCCGGTAACTTGATTGTTATCAATAACCGCACCTTGCGCTGCGCTGTCCTGTTTCAGCGGGCTGGCAGAATCAGAAACAATAATCGGGTCAACTTGAGCGCCGCCAACGGATAAGGATACGTTCAGGCGAGATTCCTGATTTACACGCACAATCAAATTTTCAGACGTTTTCTGAAATCCTGTTTGTTCAACTTGCAAGCGGTAAGGCGCAGGTCGCAACAACGGAAACACATATTCTCCGCGATCGTCTGTGACAGCGCTTCTGGTTTCGTTTGTGTCCTGGTCAACAAGACTCAATTTTGCGCCTTTGACAGCGGCACCGTTAGGATCAGTCACGCGACCCCGAACTGAGCCTCGATAATTTTGGGCTGACGCTGCCGATGACACGCAAAGCAAACTCAAAACAATTCCGAGAGCAAATCCGATTTTCACTGGTAAACCTTTCTCCTGGTGTTGGGTGAATGGATGGCACAGCTTTTTCAACATGCGCCTGCTTCCAAAATAATCCATTCTTGCCAACAAGACTTTTGGTAGTTGAATACTGAACAGGTTGGAAAACCTGCTCTACAAACGTTTTGGTTCTGATTGAAGCGATGGAAACGAACTCGCACCGGGCGAGGTTCAATCAGAGATTTGGAATTCAATCCATTGAACTAATCAAGACGGTAAGAACGCCGTCGTTGTTTCGACAATATCAAGACAATTTTGTCTTCTGTAACTCAACAGACGCTTTGATCAACGCTTTCAATGCTGCGCTTTTCAACTGTTTGGCGTCGGTGATGGAAACGTGCCGCATTTTCTTGCCGTCGCCGTCCAGCAAGCCTTTCGGGTCGTCCAGTTCAATGCCGTTCATAAAGTACAAATTGACATGTTTTTTGTGCGGCCCGATGGCAATGAACTGACCAGCCATGGTGCCGTCCAGGCTGAAGCGCGCAACGCGCCAGCCAAAGTAAATCTTTTCTTCAGCCTTCGGGGTGAGCTTGGCGATCAACGTGCGGGCTGCGGTGGCAAGCTCGCGTATGTTGTCGTCGTAATTGTTCAGCAAGAGTTCGAAGTCTTTACTCATTGCGATCTCCGTTGGGATTTGGGGCTTTTTTTGATGCCGATTCGATCAATTGGGTGAACGCTTTGTCGTTTCGAATCGGTTCCAAGTCGGGATTGGTTTTGAGTTCTTCTGCGTTGTTGAAGCCTTTTTCGACAGCTTTTTTCAGCGACTCAATTGCTTCGCGTTTTTGTCCGGCCAACGCTTGCGCGCGGGCCAATGCGAAAAAAGTTTGTGGGTTGTCGGGACGAATTTCGGCGGCCAATGCCAATGTCGCAGCAAGTTCGTTATATCGTTTTTGAAACCGATGCTGCGCCGCTTCTTCATTGAGCATGACTCTCAGGTTTGCCAGTGTGCGGCGCGCGACGATTTGATCAATTCCCGGCGATGCGCTTTCGGCTTTTTTGCGCAAGTCGCCAACCATCGTGCGCAAATCCTGCATGACGACGGTGCGATTGTCTTCGGATTTCAACCGCTCACGTGTGGCGAAAAAATCTCGTAAGTGGTTTTCCTGAAGCTGCTCTTCTTGTTTTTGTTGTTTGAAGCCTTCTTTGACTTCTTTTGAAGATTTCAGGCGCTCTGCTTTGGCGGCAAATTCTGTGGTGTCAGCCAGTCCGTGAAAATATTTGGCCAGGGCAGCGAATTTCAGATAGGCCTCAAAAGTCTTTTTTGCGACTTCGGCGTCGCTAGCTTGCTTCGCAAGTTTGGCCAGCGATTCAGCGATGAATTTTTCATCGCGATTGCGGCGATTGGTTTTCATCGCTTGCAGTTCCAGCCATTCGACGGCTTCTGTGCAATCTGCGGGTGGCGGCCAGGAATGCTCGCCTTCAAATTCCGCAATTCTGGCCGTGGCTCCCAGCGAATCCAGCGTTTTGACCAACCGCCGAACTTCAATCAGGTTGAAATCTTCATTGCCAGCGATGCCATAAAAGAAAAATGGCAAATCTTTGCCTGGTTTGATTTCCGGCGAAAATCCAGCGCCGCATCCGATGACACCCGCAATTTTGCCTTGTGCCCAGAACGCAACCATTGAAGCCACGCGCGCTCCACCGGAAAATCCAGTCGTATAAGCGCGCGAATCGTCAATTGCCAATCTGGCAGTGGTGTCGTCTAGCAACGCAGGAATGATTTCGGACAGCTTTACGCCTGCGCCATTTCGGGAATTGTTCGACCCCACGACGATGTAACCGAATTTCTCCGCGGCTTCCTTGAAGCGTTCAACTGGCAGCACGCCGCGCGCTGCGGGATCAAATGCATAAAGAATCGGCCAGCGTCGCGTTGCGGTGTACGAAGTTGGCAGGTAAAGCGCGTAACTTTGATTCGCGTCTTTTTGGCAGGCGACTCGCTCAATGACCTTGCCTGCTGGGAAATTCTGCGCCGAAGCCTTGCTTGCTGAAATCAGCAACAGCAGCGCGAAAGCGGCCAAGCAAAAGCCGGAATTGTGGCGAGTGAACTTGTTCATTGGGTGTTTATCAGCGCGAAAGTCTCCCATCGAAGCCCGCCAGATTGCAAGCCATTCAGAAACCGACTACCTTCTGCGCCGATAACACAATATCCAACCAGGAGACTGCAATCATGAATCATCAACCATCCCCGCAGCTTTTCTTTTCTGCGGTCAGCGCCTATCAATTGACGGCTGTTATCAAGGCTGCCATTGAGCTTGAGGTTTTCACCGCAATTGCGGAAGGCAACACTTCAGCAGCGACCATTGCCGCTCAATGCCAGACCAGCGAGCGTGGCATGCGAATCCTTTGCGACACGTTGGTCATCCACGGGTTCCTGACCAAGCAAGCCGGACAGTACGGATTGACGCCGGATTCGGCATTCTTTTTGGATCGTCGTTCGCCCGCTTATGTTGGCGGCGCCACAGAATTTTTGCTCGATCCAATGATGCTGGCGGGGTTAGAGGATATCGCGAATGCGGTTCGCAAAGGCGGAACCACAACCAGCACAGAAGGCACGGTATCACCGGAAAACCCCGTCTGGGTGAAATTCGCTCGCGCAATGATGCCGATGATGGTGCCCGCGGCAATGGGCATGGCGCAGCTTGTTCGGGTTGATCCGGATCGCAAAATTCGTGTGCTGGACATTGCCGCCGGTCATGGAATTTTCGGCATTGCCTTCGCCCAGGCGAACCTCAACGTCGAAGTCACTGCTCTGGATTGGGCCCCTGTGCTTCAAGTCGCCACGGAGAATGCCGCAAAATTCGGCGTTGCGGATCGCCATCATCTGTTGCCGGGCAGCGCGTTTGATGTGGACTTTGGGAAAGATTACGACCTGATTTTGCTGACCAACTTTCTGCACCATTTTGATGTGGCGACGAACGAGAAGTTGCTGAAGAAAGTTTACGATGCACTGGCCGAAGGCGGTCGAGCCTTGACGCTGGAATTTATTCCCGATGATGACCGCGTGACTCCACCAATGATGGCTGGGTTTGCCTTGATGATGCTGAGTTCCACTGCTGCGGGCGACGCGTACACATTCGCCGAATACGAACAGATGTTTGCCAGGGCGGGTTTTTCCAAAAACGAAATGCACGAAATGCCGCCGACGCAGCGGCTGATCGTTTCATACAAATGACGAGGAAATTTCTCCCACGAAGGCACACGAAATTTCACGAAGGAAGACGGTAACTGCTCAGCCCCAACGGGGCACAATATGATAGCCCGGTGCAACGCACCGGGTAGCCTGATGGATAGTCGCCAAGCCCCAACGGGGCGCAATACCTATTCCGCCCCGTTGGGGCTTACTTGAATTGACACTTCTTTCCCAGTGGGCTTTTTGATGTCGCCCCGTTGGGGCTGAGCAGTTACGGAAGAATCCGCTTTGTTGTGCTTCGTGCTTTCTTCGTGTGCCTTCGTGGGAAGAAAAAGCTCATGGCTTCTGAACAGAAATGTAATTGTTGAAAATCACGTCGCCGTAATCGTGATACTTGCCCGCGTCGAAATCCTTCACAAAACCCGTCATCAATTGCATCAGCGTCGTGGAAAGGTGGCCGGGAATCGCCGCCGGATGCGAAAAACGCATATTGAACACCGCGCGAATGAACAGGCTTTTTTCGGTCAACGGCAACTTTTTGATGTTTTTGGCAAAGCCTTCAAAGGAAGAGCCGTCGAACAGATATTGCTCTACGTTCGACAGGTAATAGGCTGTCACCGTCAACCCGTTTTTGCGCAGGTAATCGCCAATGCCGCTGAGCGCTTTTGTCCCGCCGAAATCTCCCACAATCGGAATGATCAGATTTTTGCGGTGCAGGTCGCGGACGAAGTTGTAATCTTCAACCACCGCCAGAAAGTGTCCCTGCTTGCCATTCAAATCCGTCTGCACGATCAATTCGCGAAACGAAGGGAAGTAGCTGCCCCAACTGCCGCCGCCATCCAGCCGAAAGGCAATTTCCAATCCGTCAGTCCGAAACGTTTTGTATACATACTCTAGGCTTGCCCGGTCGTCTTTTGACAGCGAAAACTGGAACTCTGTTTCAATGGTTTTGATGATTTCAGCCAGGTTCGCGGTATAAGCCGCATCGGTCGCAGCAATTTTGTTAAAGAACGCCAGCAACTCTTCAATCGGAGCGTCCGCTTTGGGAATCGCCAACTTTGGTGTGGCGGACTTGTCTTTGTCCGCATCGCTGGGTTTGTCCGTTGTGGGTTTGTCTGCGGGCAGAGGCTTACTCAGCAACCGAGACAAAAATTCCGTCCGCGTTGGTGATAGGTGAAAGATCGCCTTGTACATCAAATGCTGAATCACGGCTTGGCGGCGAATGTCTATGATGAAGGCGACGCGCGGACGAATCTTGGCGATGTAGGTGAAATTCTGCTCCGGTCCCACGCCGATGTACGCTCCTCCACTCGCGCCCATCTGACGCAGTTTGTCCACGATGTGCAGGTAAGAAGTTTCGTTCGAAGAGAAATTGTCCGAAAGAAAGTAGCCGCCGTCCTCCGACATCTCGCGGATCATTTTGGAGAAGTCAGCGGCGGAAATGCTTTCAGGCGGTTTGGC
>CAZXHW010000017.1:0-23081 GCA_964639915.1 uncultured Heliomicrobium sp. | reverse complement strand
TTCTTTGCGGTGGCCGCGCAAATGATGCGGATGATTTTGGTTGATTATGCGCGTGCGCGGAACCGCGACCGGCGTGGCGGCGGCGCTCAGCGCGTTTCGCTGGTTGAAGCGTTAGCAGTGGCAAGTGAACAGTCTGCTGAGTTGGTTGCGCTGGACGATGCATTGAACGGTCTGGCCGCATTCGACCAGCGCAAAAGCAAAGTGGCCGAGCTGCGCTTTTTCGGCGGATTGAGCGTGGAAGAAACCGCCGAAGTCTTGCAGGTTGCGCCCGTCACCGTGATGCGAGAATGGCGACTGGCCAAAGCCTGGCTGTACCGGGAACTAAATAGGGAGGTCAGCGATGAGGCCTGATCGCTGGCAACAAATTGATGCGTTGTTTCATGCCGCCGCGGAGCGCGCGCCACACGAACGCGAGGCTTTCCTGGACGAAGCTTGCGCTGGAAACGACAGCTTGCGCCGCGAAGTCGAGTCCTTGCTGGCTGCGGATTCCGCTGCAGAAGGCGTGGCTACGGCAAAGTTGCCCGGACAAGTGGCGGCGGAAATGTTGCGCGCAGAAGGGTTGCGGTTGGCGAGCGGGCAGTCGCTTAACCAGTATCGCATTCTGGCTCCGCTGGGTGCTGGGGGAATGGGCGAAGTCTGGTTGGCCGAAGACACGCGGCTGAAACGGAAGATCGCGCTCAAACTGCTGCCTGCGCAATTCACCAATGACGCCGACCGTGTGCGCCGCTTTGAACAAGAAGCGCTGGCCGTGTCCGCGCTCAATCACCCGAACATCCTGACAATTTACGAGATTGGTGAAAGCGACAGGCATCACTTCCTGGTCACCGAATTCATCGAGGGCCAAACGCTACGACAGCAAATGAACGACGGGCGTTTGCCCGTGCGCGCGGTACTCAACGTGGCGACACAAATCGTCAGCGCGCTGGCCGCAGCCCATGCCGCCGGGATCATTCACCGCGACATCAAGCCAGAAAACATCATGGTGCGACCGGATGGCGTGACCAAAGTGCTGGACTTCGGCTTGGCCAAACTGAGCGAGCCGCGTGCTCCAACTGTTGATCCGGCAGAGAAAAAGGCTTCAACCGAATCCGGCGTGGTGATGGGAACAATCGGGTATATGTCGCCGGAACAAGTGCGCGGGCAGAAAGTAGATCATCGCTCCGACATTTTCGCAGTCGGCGTGATCCTGTACGAGATGCTGAGCGGACAGCGCGCCTTCACAGGTGATTCGGCGGTCGAGGTGATGAATGCGATCTTGAAGGAAGAACCGCCGGAACTCGCCGAAACGAATGCGAAGATCAGTCCTGCGCTGGACAAAATTGTGCGGCGCTGTTTAGAGAAGAACCCGGAGCGCCGGTTTCACTCGGCACACGATCTGGGTTTTGCGCTCGAAGCGTTGTCGGCGCCTTCCAGTTCCAACGCTGCTGCCGTGCAGACGCCTGATGCAAGGTTGGCAAAACGTAGTAGCTGGCGTGAGCGCGTCGCGTGGCTGGCGGCGGGCGTGTTGGCCTTAATCGCGCTGGCGCTTGGCGTGACTTATTTCAATCGTCCAGCCAGCGACGCGCGTGTTGTGCGACTGGCCTTTGCCCCACCAGAGAGCTTGGCGTTTGACAATGGGCTGAACGATTACGTGGTCGTCTCGCCTGATGGACAGAAGCTGGTGTTTACGGGCCGGTCGGCAGATGGCAAAAGACAGCTTTGGGTGCGCCTGCTCGACGCGGGGGAAGCGACGCCAATGCCCGGCACCGATGATCCCGTGAACCCCTTTTGGTCGCCGGACAACCGCTCGATTGGCTTCGGTTCACAAGGGAAACTAAAGCGAATTGATCTGGCGGGCGGTCGTCCGCAGACGCTGTGTGACGCCCCTAACTTTAGAGGCGGAACCTGGAGCCGTGCAGGTGTGATTATCTTTACGCCAAATGTGGGTAGTGGTTTATTCCAGGTTCCGGCCACGGGCGGCGAGCCAAAGTCCGTGATCAGCCCTGATCCGGCGCGTCGGGAATTCGCCTATCTCACCCCATATTTCCTGCCAGATGGCCGCCACTTTGTCTACAGAGTGGAGGGAATGGATGGTGAAAACGGGGTCTTTGTAGGGTCGCTAGATTCCAAAGAAGTAAAGCAATTGCTGACTGATGGCACATCCGCGATTTATGCAGCGCCCGGCTGGTTGCTCTTTACGCGCAATGGGGCAGTGCTGGCACAGGCCTTCGACCCTGTTGGACTAGAACTGAAGGACGAGGCTGTTCCTCTCACCCGGCCGACTAACATTGCCAATGTTGCTGGCGTTCCCTTTTCCGCATCTGAGACTGGCGTGTTGGTCTGGCAGGGGAATCGGCAGCGCGAATATCGGCTTGTCTGGTTTGACCGCGAAGGAAAACAGGGCGGCACAGTCGGCGCACCGATTAAGGTAGAGAGGGGGCAAGCTCCGCGTCTTTCACCGGATGGGAAGCGAGTGGCCATACAGCGCATTGAACCGGAGGCTCGGAATTCCGACATCTGGGTAATTGAACTGGTGCGCAATCTCCCTACCCGGCTGACCTCTGATCCCGCCTATGATCAGTTTCCGATTTGGTCGCCAGACGGCAGCCGTGTTGTTTTCCAGACAAACAGGGGAAGTGTAACTGGCCTGTATCAAAAAGCCGCGAGCGGAGCTGGGCCCGAAGAGTTATTGCTGAATGGAGGCGGCTTCCCGACCGAATGGTCAGCGGATGAGCGATTCATTCTCTATAGCCGGATCGGAGAGAAGACGCGCTGGGATGTTTGGGCGCTGCCGCTTACAGGCTCCCGCCAGCCGTATCCACTCATCAACACCGAATTTGCTGAACGTCAAGCGCAACTCTCACCCAAGGGACGTTGGTTGGTTTATGTCTCGGATGAGTCGGGAAGCAATGAAGTCTATCTGCAACCGTTCTCGGTTGAGGGCAAGCTGGGCGGCGACAAAATGCGTATCTCCTCCAACGGGGGGGACCACCCGCGCTTCCGGCGCGATGGGCAGGAACTGTTTTATGTCGCTGCCGACGGGCAAATGATGGCGGTGAAGATCAACGGCTCTAGGTTCGAGACACCTAGAGCGTTATTCAAAACGCGCATGCTGACGGGGATTCAGGCGGGGATTGAATACGATGTAACGGTGGACGGGCAACGGTTTCTGATTGGGACAGTGGTCGGCGAACCTGCGCCCGTCAATGTGATTTTGAATTGGACAGCAGGATTGAAGCCCTGAAAGTAGCCTGTGAAGCTGCTTTCAAGGCTTACTGACCGCATGCTTATGCGACGAACAAGCTGCCAAACTATCAAGTTCAGAAAATTATTTGCTGACTGATAAAAGTGAAGAACCAGAGATGGCAACAAATTGACGAGTTGTTTCACGCCGCTGCGGAGCGCGCGCCGCACGAACGTGCTGCTTTTCTAAACGACGCTTGTGCGGGAAACGACAGCTTGCGCCGTGAAGTTGAATCGCTGCTTGCCGCGGATTCCGCTGCCGAAGAAATGGCCACGGCCAACCTTCTTGCGAAGGTCGCAGCGGAGATGTTGCAAGCGGAAGCTCTGCGTCTGACAAGCGGGCAATCACTCAATCAATATCGAATTCTTTCTCCGCTCGGCGCAGGCGGGATGGGTGAAGTCTTCCTGTCCGAAGATACTCGACTGAAACGCAACGTCGCGTTAAAAGTGCTGCCCGCCGAGTTCACCAGCGACCGCCTGCGCCGTTTTGAACAGGAAGCGTTGGCGATTTCCGCGCTCACCCATCCAAACATCATCACCATTCAGGAAACCAGCACTGCCCCCGCTGACTATCAACCGTTCTGCCAGCCAGGATTGGTCACATCACGAGGATCAAAGTGATTCTCCTGCTCCATGATTTTTCCTTCGGCATTGACGGTAAAGCGATCCGCCACGCGCAATGTAGCAGGCGGCGACACTACGTTGATCGTGATATTGGCTTCAGCGCAAATGGCAGTCAGCGATTCGCTGAAGTAATAATCCAGCACCGTGATTTCGACGCCTTCCAACGCGGGAACCAGCGGTAGCCACCAATGTTCGTACACGGCGTTTTTGCCAACGAGCGGATGATGAACGCCACCGGGCACAAGCGGCGCACGCAAAGTTATATCGTCGTCGTAGGGGATCGCCGAAAAATCCTTCTGACTTAACGCCTCGAAATACCCTTCAGCAATTTTCCGCAGTTGTGCCCTCCGCTCGGCAGCCGTAGTTTCTTCTTGCGTTTTCATTAATTTGGCTCCTTATCGTTTGAGTTAGCTGGCCATCGCCGCTTCAATTGCACTCGGAAAGCGTTGCTCGAAATCCAGCAGTCCAACCCAGTCCGGACGCACGACGATGCGCGTCATTTGTGGAAATAAGGCTTTTGCCTGCTCGACCCAGCCTTTTCCACCTTCAACGCCCAGATAACGTTCGGCCGCCAGCGCATATTCCGGCACCACGCCGTCTACGGTTTGCATACTGACCGTTCCACGAATCTGCAGCACCTTGTGCGGCCAGGTGTCCGTGTCTATTGTCAGCGCCACTTTTGAACCTTGCTCTAGCGCCTTCACCTTTGGCGCTTTCAACGGAGTGCCCATGACAATTTCCTGGCCGTTCCAGTGAAACCAAATCGGAATGACTCTGGGCGTTCCATCCGGCCAGACGTAGGCCAGTCGCGCCGGGACCTTGGAATGCAGCAGTTCCTGCGCAATTGGATTATCGAGTATCGCTGTGTCACCTTGTTTTGTTGGCATTATTGGCTCCTTAAGCGGTATTCAAACTAGGCTCAAAAGTAGATGTGAAAACGCTTCTGGCATTTCAACGTGGCAATCGTGGCCTGTGGGCAGTTCGTGATAGCGCCAGCTTTCGCGCTTGGCGCGTTCCGCGAATTGCTGGAAAACGACGCGCGCCGGATAGCCGTCGGCAGTGCAGGCAATGTAAGTGCGGTCCAATTCCGCTGCCGCATTGCTTGTCAGATTGATCGGTTGATTGAAACAGTTGAGCGAAAAGTCGCAGAGTTTTGATCGTACAAAGTCGCGCGCATTGCCTTCTTTCAATCCCCACAAATCCAACTGATGTTCGCTTCCTTTCAACCGCCACCCGTCGCCTTCTGTTTGTGCCTGTGTGCGGAATGCCTGTTGAATCGCATCGGGCAGCAATTGCAGCGCCGATTGCCCGTTGTCCGGGATAAAAGCGTCAACGTATACCAGACGGGCCAAGCGGTCTTTTGCCTGCTCCGCCACGCCCGTGATGATCATTCCAGCATAGCTATGCCCGACCAGAATTACCTCTTGCAGCCGTTCGTAGTTGAGCACGCCAAGCACATCCCGGATATGAGTTTCCAGATTTACTTCTGGCGTCAGTTGATGCTCATGTGCGCCCAGGCCCGTCAGCGTGGGAACATAGACCCTATGCCCGGCTTCTTCCAATTCAGGCACAACCCAATCCCAGGTAGATGCGCCTTGCCAAGCGCCGTGAACAAGCACAAATGTTGTCATTGCCAGAGCTCCAGGTGAGTTTGTGTAACCTTAGCCAATCTAACTGATTGGGGTAGCAGTGGAATCGCTTTGCTCACAAAGAAGTTTGCGACTTATACAGGCAGTGTGTGCCTGTATTCACTTTTCAAATGCTAATGCGACATCTTGGCGGTAAACCTATCAGACATATAGAAAATATTTTGCAATGAATGATTATGTTTGGCGGGCTGAATCACCGTGTGAATTTCAGAAACCGGTGGGCCAATGGCTCTTACAATGCCGGAGGGTTTGCATATAATCCTCGCGTAGTATCCACACTGATTTCTGCACACATTACCGAAAGCACTGACGCAAGCTTATGAACAGGATGGACGAACTGTTGGAGCGCGCCTTTCAGCTCGCCCATTTCATCCACAGGGATGAAGAAGCCGCCAAATGCATTGCGCTGGCGGCGGCTGAAAAACTGGAAGCCGTCATGGCGGCTCAGGACAAGCGGCGTTATTACCTGCCGAGCCGTAAGTCGCGGAATAAAGTTTCGCTGAGCGAATTGGCGACGCTGCAACGATTGGTGTACGCCGAATCGGAATGTTACGAACGGCAGCGCGAACAATCCGGCCATTCGTCAACACTGCGCCCGCGTCAGGAAACGATGATCGTACATTTCGTCAAACATCTGGTCAGAATCACGGTGCGGCAAAATTCGATTTATGTCGCGGTGGGAATCAGCCGTCTGTTGCACGATTACAAAACGTCGGATGCCGCCGAACTTTGCGCTGTCGTGCGCCAATCGCCGGATCGAATCCCGGACGATGATTATTTGCGAGCGCTCAAATCCAAATTGATGGGGGAATTGAAACAACGATTTGGCCGAATGCTGGGCGTGACACGCGGGCTCCGTGGCGAAGAGAGGTTTCAAGCGCACGAAGATTCTTCACGGTTTGTCGCACTGATCCACGAATGTTTGCGGCAATTCACGCCGTGGGGGACGCAATGTGTCGTGCCTGAAAAATTCGACGCACAAAGCGACGGACTTCCGGCGTTGGATTTTGACGGCAACGATCCGGACGAAGAGCATCCGGTCGAAGCCAATCGTTTTCATGCGACGCTCGATCCGCTGTGTTTCGACAGGGTTATGGCCGGAATCAAGCGCGAAGCTCCGGTCAAACGATTGGCCGTTCCGGTTTTTCAGTTTGGCGAAGACGGTTCCGACCAAAGCGACTCTTCAGCGGGTGCAGGTAATTCGCTGCCTGAGTTGAGCGCGGAGGATCGCCAGCAAATGAGCCAGCATCTGGAAAATCAATCCGGTCGCCGTAAAGCTTCTGCCGCCGGACGATTGCGCGGAACGTTGCGCGTGCTGGTGGACGGCGAAGAGCGCGCGCGACTGGATGCTCAGCAAAATGGACAGACTCGCTTCACCATTGGCGAAAGTGCTGAACTGGTGGAAGTCTGGGCAAGCGATCAGCAAGGCGAATTTTTACTGGCTGCTCACATGCTGGTTTATGAAACCAGCGGCGATGCGCTGAAATCCCAGCAGGTGGAATTTGCGCCCGCAAGCGGCCAGCGATTGGCTTTCCACATTGCTCCTTTGAGCAAACCCGAAGGCGTTGTGGAAATTCGATACTACGCGCCGACAGCTTCGGCGCTGGGACAAATTAAAACCTGGTTTTGGCCGAGCGGTGGCGGCTGGAGGTGGCTAAAACCTGCGTTGACGTACGCGTTGTTGCTGGTTGCTGCCGGATTGCTGATCAACCGGCTGGCGCGGAAAGACGGCGGCGGCGAAATCGTTGTCGTCGTGCCTTCGCCAAGCTCAACCGCCATCATTACACCAACGCCCGTTGACCGACCCAGCCCATTGCCGACCTTGTCGCCCCCCTCTGACGATGTTTCGGTGAAATATCTGGCCAGTAGATCAGCGAGTGACGAAAACCTGACGCGCAGCCAGCGCGAAGAAAATGCCGTGACTTCGCTGTTGGCGGCAAAAAAGCTTTTTATTGACGCCAAAGGTTCATCCGTTGCCGCGCAGTTTGGCGAATCGCTCAGACGGCGCCTGGAACAGGAACCGAACGTAAAATTCGTTTTTACCGACAAAACGGACAAACCCGACATTGCGTTGAAGCTGACCGTCGAGCCATTTGGTAAACGCCTTCGGGTAATCGCCAGCATCATCAACGCTGACGGTGATGTTTTCTGGCCATTGATGCCAGATGTTCGCGCGCGCCAGTACACAGGCGCAGAAGAAAAGATTCTTGAGAAATTGAGCCGTGAATTGCTCAGCGATATTCAGCGATTGGAACAAAAACAGAAGTAAGTGCCATAACTCAAAACATAAACCAGCCACTCTTTCAGGAGAGACGTCATGATCTGCCATCTGCGTTACAACAGCCGAATTCTTACTGCTCTTTGTTTGATGCTTGTGTCCGCGCTCTCAATGGCGCGTTATTCACAAATTGTTAGGGCCTCAAGTGTGATGAATGCAGGCGATTGGCCAAATGCTGCCGTGATTACTGCACAGGACTCTTCAGCCAATCTAGCCAATCAACTGTTGGTGGAAGCAGACAAGTTACGTTTGGCTGCCACCGAAGAGTCGCGCCGTACAGCCATTGAAAAATACACAACTGCATTGCCGTTGTGGCATAACCTGGGCGACAGAGGCAAAGAGGCCACGACGCTGCACTGGCTTTGCAGCACTCACAACGCTTTGCTGGAACGGCAACGAGCCTTGAGCTATTGCGAACAAGCAGCGACGATCCGCCGTGAATTGAACGATCAACGTGGCGAAGCGGAATCGTTGAATCTAATCGGTACCATCCAATTGGCGTTACACGGGCCGGAACCCGCGTTGGAACCCTATCAACGCTCATTAGCCCTGCGTCGCACGATCGGCGATCAACGCGGTATCGCCGTGACGCTGGGCAATCTGGCACGGGCTTACATTCAACTCGGCGAATATCAAAAAGAAATGGAGGCGCTACAGGAAGCTTTGCCCTTGGCGCAGGCGGCAAAGGATCAGGCGCTGGAAAACAACTTACTCAACCAGATTGCCAGCGCCTACGGTGGATTTGGCCAGATGGAGATGGCCCTAAAGTACAACCAGCAATCTCTTGACCTAAGCCGCGCACGCAAGGATCAAGCAACGGAAGCCGCCACGCTCAGCAACCTGGGCAGGTTTTATTATGAAACAGGCGCTCAACAACGGGCACTCGACACATTGGGCGAAGCGCTTGCCTTGCATCGGCTGATCGGCAATCGTGCTGCGGAAGCCGCAAACTTGATTACGCTGGCCGGTGTGCGTAATTCGTTGGGAGAAGCTGATAAAGCCTTGCCGATTGGCGAAGACGCGCTAAAGCTGGCCAGAGAATCCGGCCACTTCCAATATGAGTTTTATGCCTTGCAAGGATTGGGGGAAACCTGTCACTTGCTTGGCGAAAACCGGAAAGCGGGCGAATACGATCAAGCTGCTTTGTCATTGGCGCGCGCGCGGGGCAGCAAACAAAACGAGGCTCTAGTGTTATCGCACCTCGCCCTTGACTGGCAACGATCAGGCGATTTGTCCAAAGCGATAGAGTATGGCCAACAGGCTATTGCCTTGCATCGTGAGAGCGGCGACCGGGCGGAATTGATGTATGCTCTGCACGAACTTTGCCGCGCGCATTCCAAGCTCAAGGCTTATGCGGTCGCAACTGCCGCTTGCAACGAATCGCTTGATCTCAGCCGTCTCCGGGGCGACCGTGAGTCACAAGCGAAGACGCTGCTGGAAATCGGCAAAATTGAGGCGCGCCAAGGCAATCGGTCGCAAGCGCGCAACCTGTTTGAAGAAGCTTTGCGTTTGTTTGAAGCCCTGAGTTCTGAACTTCACAGCGGCACAAGCCGGGCGAGCTTCATCGGCATCAATTACTCGGCTTACGACAATTACATTGAACTGCTGATTAAACAGCACCGGGAGAATCCAACAGATGCGCTAGACCGACAAGCTTTTCAGGCGGTTGAGCGAGCGCGTGCGCGTACATTGCTGTTAATGTTGGCCGAGGTGCGAGCGGGAATTCGGCAAGGGGTTGATCCCGTTCTGCTCGGACGTGAGCAAGGTGTGCTGAAGCGACTGGAATTCAAGGCAGTCGAACAAAGTCGCCTGGGTAATATCGGCGCAAATCAACAAACCCGATTGTCCTCTACAGCGCGTGAAATTACAGAACTCTACGGTGAACTCGAACAAGTTCGCGGGCAGATAAGAAACAACAGTCCCCGCTATGCTGCGCTGACACAGCCGCAGCCACTAAGCACATCCCAAATTCAAAAAGAAGTCGTCGCCAATAACGACACGCTGTTGTTGGAATACGCGCTGGGTGAAGAGCAAAGTTTTCTGTGGACGGTTTCGGCGAATAGTTTTAACAACTACGAATTGCCAAAAGGGGAAATCATCGAAAAGGCAGCACAACGCGTTTACGATCTACTGACTGTCCGCAATCAAAAAGTTGATTTTGAAGACGCCGAAGAAAAGCGTATGCGATTCAAGCAAGCCGATGCGGATTTTCAGATCGCTGCCGCCGAATTGAGCCGACTGATTTTGTCGCCGGTCGCCGCCGAGCTTCGTCGCAAACGCCCAAAACAGTTACTGATCGTGGCAGACGGGAAATTGCAGTATGTGCCGTTCGCAGCTTTGCCGCTGCCGGTGAGGGAGGGAACGAGGGAAAGAGGAAAAGAGGGACAGAGAGCCAATCGCCCCGTCTCTCCGTCTCTCCGTCTCTCCATCCCGCTTGTCGCCAATTACGAAATCGTCAACTTGCCCTCGGCTTCGACGCTGGCCGTGCTTCGGCGGGAATTGAAAGACCGCAAGCCTGCGCCCAAGACATTGGCGATTTTCGCTGATCCGGTGTTTGAACCGGATGATGAACGCGTTCCAAAAGACGTTCGTGACCGGTTGGAGCGCGAAAGGCAAATGCCCGCGACCGGGAAAGAAAAATCCGCACAAGCCCTCACCATGCCCGATGAATTAACGCGCGCCCTTACAAACATCGGGCTGGATGGCACGCGCGGCAAATTGCGTCGTCTGCCGTTTTCACGTGAAGAGGCCAACGCCATTCTGAAATTCGCTCCGGCGGATGGCAGTTTCAGCGCGCTGGATTTCGACGCCACTCAGGAAGCCGCCTTGAAACCGGATTTGAGCCAATACCGTTACGTTCATTTCGCCACGCATGGGTTTTTGGACAACGTGACGCCGGAATTATCGGGATTAGTGTTGTCGCAACTGGATGCCAAAGGCCATGAGCGAGACGGCTATCTGCGTATGGTGGAAATCATCAACATGAATCTGCCCGCTGAACTGGTCGTGCTAAGCGCGTGCAAAACGGGACTCGGCAAGGAAGTTCGCGGCGAAGGGTTGATGAGTTTGACGCGCGGATTTATGTACGCGGGCGCGGCACGCGTGATGGTCAGTTTGTGGGATGTGAATGACAAATCCACGTCCGTGTTGATGGGCGAATTTTACCAGGGTTTGTTACAGCAAAAACTGCGACCGTCAGCGGCGTTGCGCGCTGCGCAGTTGAAAATGCTGAAAAGCAAACAATGGGCGTCGCCCTATTATTGGGCGGCGTTTGTTCAACTTGGCGAACCGCGATGAATTTCCAGCGTTGCTGATGGTCGAAGTCGGACAAGGATTCGTTATTGAACGACACCAAGCTGTTTCATCAAATCCATCTGATCAAACACCAGGTTGAAACCGGTGACTTTTCCTTCGGCGGCCTGATAAATAGCCACGAACGGCAATGTGACGGTTTTGCCGGTGGGCGCAATGCCCATCAGGTCGCCGTTATGCGTGCCGCGAAACCGCGCACAGACAACGACTTTGTCGCCTTCGGCAATCATTTCGTCGGTAAACAATTCATATTTCGGGAAGGCCGCTTCGAAACCTTCAATGTGTTGTTTCAGCTCTTCGCTGTCAGTGAATTCGGCGACGATGGCTGCTGTTTTGGCTTTGCCGCTTAGGGCGGCGAAATAACGCGTGATGAGCTCTTTGTTTTCTGCGACTGACATAGGTTTTTCCTCCTGAACAAACATCAGTTTCCTCTGGGCTGTTTGATCATGAATTGATTGCCACTGACATCCACACACACTGCGAAGGGTGCCTGGGTGCAGGGACAATGGCTTGACGGAATCAGCACGCTTCCACCGAGTCCTTTGATCTTCTCTTCGAAGGCAGAAACCGAATCCACCTTCAGCGTCGGGAAAATGACGGCTAGCGGATTTCCTTCGCCCTTCTGAAAGATGTTTACCAGCGTTTCGCCGTCTCGCATGACGCTGATGTAGTTGATGCCGGCGAATACTCCTTCCGACACATGGTCGTGCGGGTACAGGCTGGTGTAAAAGCTGCGCACCGCGTCCAGGTCTTCAACGGTAACGGACATGCCAAATGCATCGGGATACTGTGCCATAACGATTCTCCTTTTCGTGTTGTGGGCTGTTATCGGTTGTTAGGCCGCGGCAGCTTGTTCTTTCGGTTCAATCGGGCCGCGCGTGACCTTTGTGACGGCTTCCATCACGTCGAACTGTTTGACGCTGAAACCGCTCAGCGCGGGATGGCTGGTGACCTGTGCGACCAGCGGACTGGTCAGGTAAGCCTGCAACGCGGCGTCATTCTCGAACAGGTAAATGCCGCCCGATTCGTTGGCGGCTTCGTTCATCAGCCAGATCTTCCACTGGCAGCCCGGCACAGCGGCGAAGGCGTCAGCCATCGGCGAAACTGCCTGCTCGTAAGCTTCGCGCGGAACGTTGAACGTAAAGTTGATCTGCAAAATTCTCGCTGACATGGTTGTGGCTCCTTTGCGGGTAGTAGGACGACCTGCCGAGGCTGTCCGGTGGTTGTGAAATGCGGTGTTGAAGCCGTCAGGGCAACTTTGGCTAGTTGCCCTGAACAGCTAGGCCGCTCCGTTCGAATTCCAGATGTCAATGTGCAGCTTCCAAGTGCCGCCATCGTCTTTCCAGACCACGACGTATTTTCCGACTTCGGTCATCGCCGCGCCGCCATCAGGCTGAATCGCCAAAGTGCATTGGCCGACTTCGACAGCCAGATTGCCGCGTTCTTCCAGTTGCGTGGTTTCCAGCTTGACCGTCTTGATGCCCATGTCCATCGCACCTTGCCAGAAGGCGGTAATGTCCGGGATGCCAATAGTTGTGGAACCGTTTGGCGGCAGCAACCGGCCGTCGGCGGTGTAACAAGCGGCCACGCCCGCAGCATCGCCGCGATTGTAAGCAGCCATGAAGTTGTTGTTGCCGGATTGAATTGCGTCGCTGATTTTTGACATTGCAATTGTCCTCTTTGGATTGGTGAAAGTTGTTTTGGCCGAGAACGCCCAACTGTCTACTTCGCCCCGGACTTGATCCGTTCCAGTAGCGCGCGATCATTGGCGGCGCGCTTGGCGAAACTCTGAAGTGGTGTGACAGTGGTTTTCATCACGCCCCACCACGGAATGCCTTCGACCAATTGATCCAATTCGTCGTTGGAGGCGGCTTCGACAACAAAGGTAGCAGTTCTGGTTCCGACCAAAACTCCACCTGCGACGACTTTACCTTCGGCCTGTAAACCGGCCAGCAGCTCGAAGCTGGGCAAAATGCTTTCTTCGACCATCTGCCCCAATTGCTGTGCGGAAAACAACGGACCGGGTTCGACGAATTCCATGGTGACCAAGTATTGCATTTGATTTTCTCCCAGAGTGGATAGCGTTATACATCGCAAGCTTCAGCACGAGGCCTCGGGCTGAGCGTAGGTTTGGGCTGTTTGATCCGTTCGTAAAATGACAGAGACAGAATATCTACTGTTTCCGAAATCACCGTGTGATTATCGGAAACGTGTCGGCCAAAGTAAGAGAATTAATTGGATTTCTGTCGGCGGGAAGATAGCACAGCTCCAGTGAGAGTAAAGCAAACTCACTTGTCTCTGAGCATTTGCTGAACTTGCTCAACGGTCAAGGGTTCCGGGAAGCGCGGATTTTGCCGTCGCACATTCTCTTGCCAGGCTTGTAATTCCTCAGAGGCTTTCAGCATGTTGATTCGTAGAGCTTTGATTTTATTCGTATCGGGATTTAGCTCCGCTCCAGCTTTGAGCAGCTCTGCTTCGAACTTGGAGAAACGGCTTAGCAGCAATTGTTGCTGTTTCTGCTGTTCGGTAGAAAGATTGTGTTTGGCGAAATTTGCGGTTTCGTTCAATGAATCTAGAAAAGCACGTACGCGCGACCGCTCGCTGAAATGAAATGCCTCAGCAGCGTAGTCCCCATCCGGTTCACGTGCGTGCAGCTTCATTAACACGCCGACAAGACGGCGATAAATTTCGGCTTTATCTTGAAAATATCCGATCTTGTTGCTTTCTACCCCTAGGCCAGCTCGCACGTTCTCCAGTACCTGAATGGATGTTCGATAGGATTCTCGCGCCTTGTCAAATTTTTCCTGCCTTTCATAAGCAAGGCCAATTCCCGCATGTGCGGCCCAGTCGTAATGTGAATAGCCGCTGTCTTTACTGAGCCGCAACATTTGCTGATAGGCTTCGATGGCACCAGCAAATGTTTTCGTTCGCAAATGCAATTCACCCAAAAGGCTTAGGAGCGAAAATTCGTTTGGCAGTGTTCTGTCTACTCGCGCCGCATTCAACCCTTTTTGTATCACTTCTCTGGCTTTCTCATAATCGCCTGTTCGTAGATACAGAATTGCGGTGGCTTCAATTGCGAGCCTTAATGCCGGACGGTTCTGGCGATTCTGTTGGAAGTCTATCAATTGTTGGTAATAAGCAAGAGCCTTAGGAATGTCATTTTGTGACGCATAAAGTCCCCCAAATCTGAGAAGCAGAGCCGCATAATTTCTTTCGTCTCCGGCTTTCAATGAAATCGACAGGGCTATTTCGTAATACTTAATCGCTGTAGGAATGTCGCCCAAAGTCGAATAGAGGCTTGCGATGTTGCCAAGTGTTCTACCTACGTTTGCCAGTCGCCCATGCTTCTCAGCCACTTCAATGGACTTTAGATAAAACGACAATGCAATGGAATATTTAGCTTGTACGTGATTCAAAATACTTGAATAGCCAAGATAAAACTCTTCTGCTTGCGAGTCGCCCACAAGCTGACTTGCTTGTTGAATCCTTTCTATTGCTTTTCCGGCTTCCTGGTAATCACCAGCGGAAAGCGAGTGACTGACCAGCATTCGCCAGAAAGAGAATTTTTGGTCGTAATCAAGCGTTGATTCAATTGCCGACAGACAGTTTTTAACTGTTTCCAGCGACTCTAGGTATCGTTCTGCCTCTGATAAGGTATCGGCTTTGCTGTAACAAGCATCTGCTCGCAGCAATTCTGATGTGGCGGCTTTATCCAACTCGACGATCGCTTCCTCGGTTTTTCCAATTGCTTTGTAATAAGAGCCTAGCGCGAACTGAGCAAAAGCGGGATTGCCAGCCAAATCAAGAACTGATCTGGCGTACGTTTCCGCTTCGGCATAATTGCCTGAGGCACAAATCAACCGGATGACTTTTTGGATTGCGATGGGAGAAAGCGGTTTTGCTTTTAAGAAGCTCTGATAGCTGACAATGGCAGCAGGAACGTTCTTATTTTCCTCGTGAATCAAGCCCAATCCGTAATACCCAAACGGATTGGGCGACGAAAGTTGAAGCAGGGCTCCAAATCGGTTTTGCGCCAGATTCAGTTGTGTTGACGCTCTGGCGGCCTCAACAATTCTTTCGCAAACGCGCTCAGAATTCGTGTTTGATTCAATCAGCTTGAAACCCTGAGCGATTGCTTCGTCATATTCTTGGCGTCCAATCAGACGAACAAGATTTGCGTAAGGGCCAGAAGTGGTTATTTCGAGTGTTGATTGAGCCGAAATAGGTGTGGGACAAAGAAGCCACAAAAATACAGTTAAGTGAATGTTCCCTACCTGATTGACTCTCACTATTTCTCCTTCAAAGAAAATAAAGAAGTCGCGACACTCAATTTATTGTGGTCGAAGCTTACTGATCTGGTCTAAGTAACTTGGGAGTATGAAATGTTGTAATCATTCTTCCAGGAGGTAATAGGTCGGACAGTACGGGGTCACGCCCTTTGTACCAGTGAACTGTTATATTATTTGTCCCGGATTTTTCACGCAGAAGTTTCGGCATCGAATTAAACTGACCGGTAGCGAAAGCCGTTTCGGAACTATCATTATTGGCGTAAAGAACAAGTGGTGAACTGTCAAACCAAGATTGGCAAGCAGGGCACCATTCAGGCTCTGGTGGGTAAGGGCCTGGCCCTAATGGGCCCAGTGGGGGGCAAACTATAGGACCGGTACTATGTGAACCGCTAACCAAAGCCGCCACGATACGTCTATTGGTAGCCGTGTTCAGTAAATGATGGCTGCTTGTATTCTTACCGGTGAAAATTGGAAAACGCCCGTCAAGCTGAAGCTCCAACCCAATCACAAAAATGGGTTTAGTCGAGATGTTTTTTATCCTTCTGGCAATTCCTATCTCCTTCTTTGGCCCCAACCCCCAAAATTCATTGGCAATTTGCAAAATACCATCACTGGTTCGCACTTCAGCCGTCAAAAGCTTGCAATGGTTTTCAGCTTTTTCTTTTTCGCATCCTTTCACATCCGGTTTTATCTCCCCAGAAAGCGATTTGCCGCTGTCTAAAACTTTCAGCAGATCTGCGCTGATCTTGTCACTGGTTGCATAGACGATTTGCAGGTTCTCTTTTCCAGTTTTAGGGTCTTTCATAGGTTTGCGAGTTTTTGGGTCGAGAACCTGATACGCAACAGCATAGCCGTCGTGTGGTGGAGGTGTGTTTTTACCGAAGTAGTTTTCTCCATTGGTGTCTTTCAATTCCACTAAAACGCCATATTGGTTAACACGAAAAGTCGCGCCTAAAAATTCCCTCCCCTTTTGCTGCGTTTGGCTAATTACGCTGGAAACAGCACTAAATGTAATCGTCAGGAACAGCAGGGCAATAAATCTTCTCAACATACTTTCTCCTTAAACTTTAGGTGGTCTGGCCTCAAGAGGCTTCACAAGGGTAGAAGAGAAGGACTTCTGGCTGCGTGTGAATTTCGGAATTTCAAGAGGAACTATGGTAGCAAGGCAATGATTCGGGCTGGAGCGCCCGTCCCGCCCTTGATCTTCATCGGCAGAGCAATCAGCGTTGCGCCTTTGGCGGGCAGGCGTTCCAGGTTGGCGACGTTTTCCAGGCCATAAATGTTTGCGCCGTTCAGGACCTGATGCGTGATGAAATCTTTTGTCACGCCGTAATCAATGCTGGCGGTGTCTATGCCGATGGCTTCGATCTTTCGTGCAGCCAGCAATTCCGCTGCTTCGCGTGAGATACCGGGGAAGTGCAGATTGGCTACATCGCCTGGAGCATCTGTGCCCAGGTACTTTTTCTTATCCGGCCAGAATTTTCCCCAGCCGGTGCGAACCAAAACGATGGCTTCGTTAGGAATCTGGCTGTGGGCTTTTTCCCAGGTGGCGATGTCTTCGGTTTTCAATTGATAATCGGCATTTCCTGCACAAGCTTCGGAAATATCAATCACGATTGCAGGGCCGACCAAACGCGAAATCGGAATTTCGTCCACAGCCTGTTTGCCTTCGCCGAAATGGATGGGCGCGTCCAGATGCGTGCCTCCATGTTCACTGGCTGCATAGCGACCCGCCGTGTACCAATACCCGCCCGGCGATTTTCCCCACGATTCTTTTTGCCATTCAAAAGCTTTGGCTGTCGGCCAGTAAATGGTTTTGTCATCGAAGGCATAGGTCAGGTCCACCAGCTTGGCATCGTCAATTTTGACGGATTCTGTTTTTGGCGACTCCGCAGTTGGGCTTGGGGCGAGTTCAACGCCTGTTTCAGGCGCGTGCGAAGTTTGGTTCCATAACAGAACCAATCCGCCGACGAGCAGCGCGGCGATGACAGCGAGCAGAATTTTGTGGGTGTGATGCATGGTTTCTCCAAATCAAACTTGCGGTTTGGCTATCCCGCGATACATTTCAGCCAGCAGGCGCGGCGTTTTCGGCAGCAGAAAACGATCCAGCGTTGTGATTTCAAAACCGGCGGCGGCGATCAAATCGTCAATCTTGCGATTCATATTGCAGCCGACGCCGATAATTCGTTGCACCGGATTGAAACGATCTTGACGGTGCGCGACTTCCAGGTTGTCGCTTCGTCCGTGCTCCAAGAAGATAAACTTGCCATCAGGTTTCAGCACGCGGCGAATTTCGGCCAGCGCCGGAGCCGTATTTTCAATTGAACAGAGCGTCATTGTTGTGACCACAGAATCAAATGAGTGAGTGTCGAAAGGCAAGCGGCCTTGTGCGTCAAGCTGCATTTTGACCACGGGCAAAGGGCATTCGGCTATGCGGTGGTCAACAAGCCGGGTCAACATGTTTTCGGAATCAATCACCGTCAACCGCGTTACCGAATCAGGATAGTGCGGCAAGTTCAACCCAGTTCCAAATCCAATTTCCAGCGTTTCGCCCGTTGCCGGTTCCAACGCGCGGCGACGGTATTTGCCCATTTGTGGATTGCCCAGAGTCCAATCCAGCAGGCGCGGAAAAATGTATTTTGCGTAAATTCCCAATGGAGTTCGACCTCAGCTTGCATTTCTTCAGGCCGGAATCTTGTACGAAGCTTGGCAGCATGCGCAAATCGAATCAGGCTCCATTGAGCGATTTATTCACCTGATCGCCGAATGCTTTGCTTCATTTCGATTCTGGCTTAGTCTGTGTTTGAAGATTCAATCTCGATTTCTCGGATTTTCGACTCCTATGCTGAACATATTCAATTTACGTCGAGTGACGGGCTTTGTGCTTGTCGCTGTGGTTGTTTCAACTCTGGTCGTTGCCATGCCTGACAATTCTTTTCGTAAGACGCTGACCAGCGTCGCACAGAATACCCGCACCGAAACCTGGCAGATCACCAATCGCGAACTGGATTTGAAGACTAAAGCTCCGTGGTCAGTCAAAAAACTGACGCTACACGGCGGCAAACAGGAAGGCGTGGATGTGATTGTCGTCAATAACGGCAAGCTGGAATTCACCGTTGTTCCAACGCGCGGCATGAACGTGCTGGAAGTCAAAATGGGCGACATTCGGTTGGGCTGGAATTCTCCAGTCAAGGAAGTCGTGCATCCGCAATTCATCAATTTGCAAAGCCGCGGCGGGCTTGGGTGGCTGGAAGGATTCAACGAATGGATGGTGCGCTGCGGATTGGAATGGGCAGGGCATCCGGGCAAAGACAAGTTCATCAACAACACTGGCGACGAAGCCGAAATGGATTTGACTCTGCACGGCAAGATTGGAAATACGCCCGCTTCGGAAGTCGAAGTGGTAATTGATCGCGCGCCGACGCCGCGTATTCGCATTCGTGGTCGTGTGGATGAACGAATGTTTTACGGCCCGAAGCTGCAATTGTGGACGGAAATTTCCACCGAACCCGGTGCGGACACGTTTCGCATCGAAGACGAAGTGACCAACTTCGGCGCCTCCGATCAGGAATTTCAGGTCATTTATCACGCCAATTACAGTGCACCTCTGCTGGAAGGCGGCAGTCGCTTTATTGCCGCCGCCAAAGAAGTCCGCCCCTTCAATGCGCACGCGGCGAAAAGCATAAACTCTTACGGCGAATACGTTGCGCCCACCAAAGGCTTCATTGAACAGGTTTACGGTGTTATCCCGTTTGCCGATGACAAGAACCGAACGACCGTAATGCTGCGCAACGCTGCGGGCGACAAAGCCGTTTCGATGAATTATTCAGTGGACCAACTGCCGTACTTCACGCTTTGGAAAAACACGACGGCGGTTGAAGAAGGCTACGTTACAGGCTTGGAACCGGGAACTGGCTTTCCCGCCAACCGCAGCATCGAACGCCAAGCTGGGCGTGTACCAAAGCTGAAAGCAAATGAAGCGCGCAAGTTTGCGATTGATTTCGGCGTTCACACGGGCAAACAAAGCGTCGAACAAATTGCCTCGCAAATTTCTAAACTGCAGGCCGGTCGTCAGACCAGCTTCAACCAACAAACTATTAAACCTGAGTAAATGCTCAGCCTGGAGAAACAGGTGTCCGAAGAGAATAAAGATTTCACCGTTGACCAATTTGCCGCCGGGGTTCGCCACAAGATGGGCGAAAATTCCGGCCTCGATGCCACGATCAAGTTTGTGTTTGATTGCGGCAATATCGTTTTTGTGGATGGCAAGTCAGTGCCGAATTCGGTCAGCCACGGCGATAGCGAAGCAGATGTGACGCTGCGGCTGGCCATTGAAACCGTCAATCAGCTTTATCGTAAAGAGTTAAATCCGATGATGGCTGTCATGTCCGGCAAGATCAAAATCGAAGGCAATGCGATGGTGGCGATGAAGTTGGGGCAGATTTTTGGCTAAAGACCTTACCCACGAAGTCACACGAAGAAACACGAAGCCTTTGTGAATTTTCGTGTTTCTTCGTGGAAAGAGAATTACTTCCCGGTCATTGCCGCGTTTTGTTGATCCAGCCAGGTTTTCAGCGGCGCGAAATAATCAATGATCGCAGTGGCATCCATTTTGTCTTCGCCGGTCATGGCTTTCAGCGCTTCCGGCCAGGGTTTGCTTTGGCCCATTTCCAGCATGGTTTTCAGCTTTTCGCCGACCTGCTTATTTCCATAAATCGAACAGCGATTGAGCGCGCCTTTGTAACCCGCTTCGCGGCAGAGTGCGCGGTGAAACTGGAACTGTAGGATCGCCGCCAGAAAATAGCGCGCGTAAGGCACGTTGGCCGCGACGTGATACTTGGCTCCGGCATCGAAATCCGCTTCGCTGCGGGCTTCGGGGGCTGAAACGCCTTGATACTTTTCGCGCAAATCCCACCAGGCTTTGTTGTAATCGGCGGCGGCGACTTCGCCGGAAAACACCTTCCAGCGCCACTGATCTACCAGATATCCGAACGGCAGAAACGCGACTTTGTCGAGAGCCAGGCGCATCAGTAAGCCAAGGTCGGCTTTTTCGTCAGGAATTTTGCTGATGAATCCCAATTGTTTCAGATATTCAGGAGTCACGGACAGCGCAATGGTGTCGCCAATGGCTTCGTGAAAGCCATCGTTGGCGCTGTTCTGGTACAGCGGCGATTTTGGGGCGTAAGCCATCTGGTAAAAATTGTGGCCGAGTTCGTGATGAATCGTGGTGAAGTCTTCTTCGTTGATGTTAATACACATCTTGATGCGAACGTCTTTTTGGTTGTCCAAGTCCCAGGCGCTGGCATGACAGACGACTTCGCGGTCAGCGGGTTTGGTAAACAGCGACCGTTCCCAAAAAGTTTGTGGCAGCACATCAAAGCCGAGCGAGGTAAAAAAGCCTTCGCCATATTTGACCATCTGGCGAGCGTCTGTTTTGCGGCTTTGCAGAATTTTGCTCAGGTCGTAACCGGGATCATTGGTCGGAGGTTTCACCAATTCGTAAACATTGCCCCATTGCTGGCTCCACATATTGCCCAGCAAATGCGCGGGAATCGGGCCGCTGGCGGGAACCACATCACCATATTTTTGCCGAAGTTTGCCACGCACATAGGTGTGCAGCGAATCGTAAAGCGGCTTGACCTGTAACCACAGTCGTTCCATTTCAGCGGCGAACGCGTCCGGTTCCATGTCGTAATTCGACCGCCACATCGCGCCGTTGTCTTTGAAGCCCATTTCCTTCGCGCCCTTGTTCACCAGTTCGACAAACCGGGCGTAATCTTTGCGATAACTGCGCGAAACCTGATGCCACCCCAACCAGGCTTTTTTCAATTCTTCAGCATTCCGGCTGCTGGCCAGAATCTTTTCCAGATCGCCAAGGCTCAGGCATTTTCCTTTCTCGCCATCGGGACAGTATTTGCCCGCACCATAAACGCCTTCCATCTTGACGGAGATTTGAGTCAATTCTTTGCGCTCGTCAGGATTGCTCGGTGCAGGCAATGTCAGCGCTAACTTCAATAGTTTCAGTTTTCTAGCGACATCCGGCGAAAGGTTTTGCCCATCGAATTGCCGTGCCTGTTCCGCCAATTCCTTAACCGTCTTAATCGTTTCTTCCTGGGCGGCGGCGGCGATTGCTTCGGTGTCATGAGTAATGAAATTTTCCTGTACCCAACTCGCCTGGCCTTCCTTGAGCGAAACATCCAAGTAACGCTTTTCAGCGTCGGCAACAAATTTTTCGACGTCAGGTGCAGTGCTGGCTGCCGGTTTTGAATCCGTTGTTTTACCGGTGCAAGCACCGAGCAAAACCACGGGCAATAAACTGACAGCGAACAAGTAATAGGATTTCTTTTTCACGAAACCAACTATTGAACTCTTCATTGGTATCTTCCTCAAAAGTGATTAAAGGATGTTTTGACCTGAAGCCCTAGTCAGGTCACAATGCGCCAGCGATTTACCAATCGCCTCAGGCAAAACAGCTTATGCACTCAAACAACATCAGAGAATTGCTCACCGGATTGCAGTATTTGCTTATTGGCATCATTGCCGAAAGCTGCGTCATTTTGTGGTTCAGTCAGCGGCCTCCTGCTTTGCGAGTGGCAATTTGGGCGGGCATCGCAGCCGTGCTTAGCGTGCTGCGTTTCGTCATTCTGGCTTTTACTGACTGGACGCGAAAAAACGACTGGCAAAATGTCTCTCGGCGAAACTGGTAATTGAATTGTCAAATCATCAACTGCCCACCATTGATTTCAATCATCTCTCCGTGAATGTACGCCGCCGCATCTGAAGCCAGAAACGCGATGACCCGTCCGCATTCTTCCGAAGTTCCGGTTCGTCCCATTGGGATTGTCCCCACAAACTGTTTGATCATTTCCGGCGTAGACATGCGTTCGTGAAAAGGAGTGTCAATCACTCCCGGAGCTACAGCGTTGACGCGAATCCCGTGCGGAGCCAGCTCCTTGGCCAAGGCTTTGGTCAGGCAATGAACGGCTGCTTTGGCCGTGGCGTACACGCCTGCGCCTGGACCTCCGCCGTTATGACCTGCGATGGAGCCGAGGTTAATGATCGCACCGCTCTTTCGAGCGATCATTTCCGGCATCACGGCTTGTGAACACAGCAGAACGCTTTTCAGGTTCAGATTCATGACTCGATCCCATAAATCTTCGCTAAATTCCTGTAAAGAACATCGCTGCATCAAATCGCCCGCGTTGTTGACTAGAATATCAATCGCGCCAAGCTGTGTGCGAGCGGCTTCGGTCAGGGCGACGGCTCCCGCTTTTGTCGAAACGTCCGATTGGATGATAACGGCTTTACCGCCCACGGTTTCGACCATCCGTTTCGTTTCCTCGGCTCCGGCCAGATTTTTGTTGTAGTTGATTGCGACTGCCGCGCCGGATTCGGCCAGTGCCACAGCCGTCCAGCGGCCAATGCCAGTGCTGGCTCCGGTCACCAGCGCAACCCGGCCGGTCATGTCCTGTTTGTTCATATTGTTGAATCTCCGAAATTAGATGGGGATGAAATTTATGCGGAATGATTTTGTTCGTACATCCAGATTTTGTAAACCGTGGAAAAGGAGAAAAGGCCCAAAGTGCCTCACTCACTTTGAGCCTTTTGATGCGATATTTTGTAAGAAAAGTTGATGATCGTTACTAGCCGGCTGACCACTTGTTAAACATCCTCACTATGTTCAACGCGTATCAATCATCGTTC